>NZ_LZLU01000128.1:0-560 GCF_001673415.1 Mycobacterium sp. 1165196.3
GCGTTGTATGCGGCGCGGGCGCAGTTGGCGCCGGTGGTGTTTGAGGGGACGTCGTTTGGTGGGGCGTTGATGACGACCACCGAGGTGGAGAATTTCCCGGGTTTTCGCGACGGGATCACGGGTCCGGAGTTGATGGATCAGATGCGTGAGCAGGCGCTGCGCTTTGGGGCCGATCTGCGGATGGAAGACGTCGAATCGGTCTCGTTGCAGGGTCGAATCAAGTCGGTGACCACGGCCGAGGGTGAGACGGTGCGCGCGCGGGCGGTGATCTTGGCCATGGGGGCGGCGGCCCGGTATTTGGGGGTGCCCGGGGAGCAGGAGTTGTTGGGCCGCGGGGTGTCCTCCTGTGCGACCTGTGATGGGTTCTTTTTCAAGGACCAGGACATCGCGGTGATCGGCGGTGGGGACTCGGCGATGGAGGAGGCCACCTTTTTGACCCGCTTTGCCCGCAGTGTGACGTTGGTGCACCGGCGTGCGGAGTTTCGGGCGTCGCGGATCATGCTCGAACGGGCCAAGGCCAACGACAAGATCACCATCCTGACGAACAAGGCGGTCGAGGC
>NZ_LZLU01000129.1:0-2786 GCF_001673415.1 Mycobacterium sp. 1165196.3
AGGCCGACCAGCGCGGCGTCGCGGACCGGGTTGGACGCCCCGAGCACCAGTTGGTCGCCGGGCACCAGCGCGTCGGCCACCGCCGCCGCGACGTGCAGGCCGGTGGTCAGCGGGTGCGCCGCGAGCTGGCCGCGGACGGCGGCCAGGGCGTGCCGGTTGGTCTGCGCGCAGCGGTCCAACCAGGCCGGGTTGGGCGAGCCGGTGGTGACCGCCCGCGTCCCGGTGGCCTGCGAGTTGCCCGAGACGTCCGGCCAGCGCGGCCCGGTGGTCAGCGCGAACACCGGTACCTGCGGGTCGGCCAGCAGCGCCGACACCGGCCGGTGCAGGGTGGGACGGCCGAGCATGATCACCTGCTTGGGCCGCAGCAACGGCAGCGCGAGCGGGTGCAGCGGGTTAGGCACGGGCTGGCCAGAAAATGAAGTCGGCTCCGCGACCGTCGGCAGCTGGGCCAGGTTGGGCTGTGCGCCCGCGCCGTGCCCGGCGATGACGACCGTGTCGGGTGTCAGGTCGATGTCCAGCGGTTGGTCGAAGGTGACCGGCGGGGTGTAGGTCCACGGCCGCCCGCCCGGGCGGCCCGGCGGGGTCACCGCCTGGGGCTCGAGACCGGGGACCAGAGGTTCGCGCAGCGGGATGTCGAACTGCACGGGCCCGGCGTTGGCGGTGCGGGATCCGGTGGCGGCCGTCAGCACCCGGCAGGTGGCCGATCGCCAGGTGGCATTGAGCGCATCCAGCCGCTCGGGGGCGTCCTCGGCCAGCCCCAGGCTGATGGTGGCCCGCACCTGGGTGCCGAAGTAGCCCAGCTGCTCCATGGTCTGGTTGGCCCCGGTGCCCAGCAGTTCGTAGGGCCGGTTGGCCGACAGCACGATCAGCGGCACCCGGGCGTAGTTGGCCTCGATCACCGCCGGGCCGAGGTTGGCGACGGCGGTGCCGGACGTCATGGCGACGCACACCGGCGCGCCGGCGGCGATGGCCAGGCCGATGGCCAGGTAGCCGGCGGTGCGCTCGTCGATGCGGACGTGCAGGCGGACCCGGCCGGCCCGGTCGGCGTCCTGCAGCGCGAAGGCCAGCGGGGCGTTGCGCGAACCGGGGCAGAGCACCACGTCGCGGACGCCGCCGCGAATCAGCTCGTCAACGACGACGCGAGCCTGTGTCGTCGAGGGGTTCACTCCTACAGGGTGTCATAGCCCGCTGACGATGCCCGCCGCGCTGGGGCGGGAGGAGGAAGCGGGCGATCAACATAGGCCCTGTGTCATGCGCCCAGCGCGAGGCGGCTACTTGTGCTCGGCGAAGAACTTGAGCATGGCGGCGTTGACGGCGTCGGGCCGCTCGAAGAAGCCCAGATGGCCGGTGTCGGGGATCTGCACGTAGCGGCCGTTGGGCAGGGCGTCGGCGACCTCGCGGCCCAGGTACGGCGGCGTGAGCACGTCATCGGAGAAGCCGATCACCAGCACCGGCGTCGCGATGCTGCGGTAAGCGGTCAGCCGGCTGGTGTACGGCGCGACGTCGAGCTGGGCGCGCATGCCCGGGGTGGGCTTGACGGGCCAGGTGGAGAACATCGCGATCCAGTCGGCGACGGCGGTGTCGTCGTTGAGCGTCTTGCGGGAAAAGTTCTCCAGCAGGCGGATTTTCGCCTCGTATGCGGCCGGCAACGCGACGCCGGCGTCGGACAGCTCGGCCTCGGCGTCGCGGAAGAACTGCCGGGCCCGGTCCATGCGGCCGCGGGTGCCCATCAGCACCGCCGAGCTGACCAGCTCGGGCCGGGCCAGCATGAGCTCCTGGGTGATGAACGCGCCCATCGACATCCCGACGACGCGGGCCGGGGCCGCGTTCAGGCCTTCGATCAGCGCCGCGGTGTCGTCGACCATGGTCTGCGTCGAGAAGCCCTCCGCGTTCTCGGTGGCGCCGATCCCGCGATTGTCGAAGGTGATGACGCGGTAGCCGGCCGACAGGAACGCGGGGACTTGATAGGGGTGCCAGGTGCGTCCGGCGCCGCCGTGGCCGGCGATAAAGACCACGGGCTCACCGGAGCCGCGGTCGTCGTAAGCCAGGTTGATCACCCGGACGACGGTACAAGCAACTGATGGCAGGCCTTGACCCGGTCGATCCACCACTGCCGCCGCTCCGGCGCCGCCCGCAGCGCGCGCAGCCGCTCCGGATCGGGCCTGACCGGCCCCACCGGCAGGGTCCCGTCGACGGGCTCGAGGGCGTCGGCGACGTCCTGCAGAAACAGCCCGCCGGTGCCCAGCCCGCAGGCGTGCCGAAGCTGCGGCAGGGCCGCGGCGGCGGTCAGGCCCGCGGCGATGCCCACCGCCGAATCCAGCGCGCTGGACACCACCACCGGGATGTCGATCTGCGCGGCGATCGCCAGCATGGCCGAAATCCCGCCCAGCGGAGCGACTTTGAGCACCGCGATGTCGGCGGCGCCGGCGCGGACCACGGCCAGCGGGTCGTCGGCCTTGCGGATGCTTTCGTCGGCGGCGATCGGCACCTCAACGCGGCGGCGCAGCGCCGCGAGCTCGGCGACCGTCGCGCAGGGCTGTTCGAGATATTCCAGCGGGCCGTCGGCGGTCAGCGCGGCCGCGGCGGCCTGCGCCTCCTCGACGCTCCAGCCGCCGTTGGCGTCGACCCGCACGGTCGGCACCAGTTCCCGCACAGCGTTGACCCGGGCGACATCGTCGGCGAGGGTCTGTCCCGGCTCGGCGACCTTGACCTTGGCCGTGCCGGCCCCGGGGAAGCGCGCCAGCACCTCCGGCACGTCGGCGGCGGCCACGGCCGGCACGGTCGCG
>NZ_LZLU01000130.1:0-13022 GCF_001673415.1 Mycobacterium sp. 1165196.3
CTACTGGTCACCGGGCCGGCAGGGGTAGCTAGCTGGGCGGCGGCTGGTCGCGCGGCGCCGTCAACCGCGGTGACCGGTCCCGGCTGACCCAGGCCAGCAGCCCCACCACCCCGGCGGCCGCGAACGACGCGATGCACAGCCACACCACCGCTCCGGTGAAGGAACGGGTGTTGGGGTCGGTGTAGCGGGCCTGGGCGGTCATGGTGGTCACCACCCCGGGCTTGAGCTTCCACGACACCACGTCGGGCTCGACCCGGTCACCGTTGGTTGAGGTCACCACGCCGGGGAACGCGACCGTCAGCTCGACGTCGGCCTCGGGATCGGTCAGCGAGGTCAGATCCGCCCGACCCTCCAGGATCACCAGGTTGCCGTTGCGGCGCAGCGTCAGGTTCACCCCGGAGGCGTCGGAGTTCATGTTGGCCAGCTGCGGCAACTCCGCGAACGTCAGGTCGGAGAACACTGCCTGCGAGCCGACGTAGCCGTCGCTGTCGTAGTTCGACACCGCCACCTTCTGGCTGAACGGCAGGTTGTTGCTGTCCAGTTGGGGGCCGGTGTCCTTGGGGGTCTTGGGTTTCGCGGCGGCGACGATCTCGCCGGACACCAGGTCGTCGGGGGAGATGGTGAGCGAGGCCCGGACCCGCAGGCACCCGGTGGCCAGCGGCACCACCAGCAGCAGCAGCGCGAGGGCGGTCAGGCGGCGCCGTCGAGTTCGAGACGCTCGGGATCCTCGGCTGCGGGGCGGGGGAGAGCTGGCTCGCACCAGGTCATCGTGCCAGATCCGATGTGCCACCCGAATGAGGTGGCGTCTTCCGACCTGGGCCGGGTCGCGGGCCGGCTCCGGCTATAGCGGTAGCTTGCGGCCCAGGATCGCAAAAGCCCGCGGGTCGCCGGCGAAGTGGTAGCCGCGAATGACGTCGGTGAAGCCCAGGCGCCGATACAACCGCCAGGCGCGGTTGGGCTCACCATTGGTTTCCGGCGTGGAAAGCAGCACATTCTGTTCGGCGCGACCGGCGAGCAGCCGGCGGGCCAGCGCCTCGCCCAGCCCGCGGCCCTGGGCGCGGGGGTGGATGTGCAGCTCGGTCAGCTCGAAGTAGCTGTTCATCAGCCGCGAGATCTCCTGCGGCGGTGAGCCGCCGCGCTGCATGCCCAGCACCACCTGCTGTTGCCACCATTGCCCGGGCGCGCCGGGATAGCCGTAGGCCACCCCGAGCAACGGGGCGCTGGCCAGGGCCTCGGCCGAGGGCGGTTGCCCGCCTGCGTCTTCGGCCTCCTCGGTTTCGACGACGCCGGCCCCCTGCCAGCCCCGCCGCCGGATGTGTTCCAGCCACATCGCGGCGCGCTGGTTCTCGGTGCCGCGTGGGTAGCGCATCGCATCGACGTACACCGCCAGGGCGTCACCGAGGCGACGCTCCATGTCGTGGGGCAGCAGATCGATGAGAAATATCGCCAACTCGCGGTCTCCTCCTCATCGGTTCCTCATCGGTGCGCGGGGCGCTGCGGTGCGTCGGCGGCAGGTGGTCGCGGGCCGGGCCGCTATCGCCCATTATCGGACCCACGTGCGACGGCCCGACGAGTGGTCGTGACACCGGACCGACGAACGGCCGCGGTTCGGGAAGCCGGTTGTAGCGCACGGCAGTTCCGGTCTGCGGGGGTGTCCGCGGGCGGCCGGGATAGAATCGGCGCCGAACCAGTGGTATGGGGCAGATTGACCTCGTATCATTTCAATTAGTTGCCCCCGCAACGGGCATCCGCGTGCTACCGATAGTCACGTGCCTAACAGTCGGCAAGGAGGGACGAATGCCACTCTCCGATCATGAGCAGCGGATGCTCGATCAGATCGAGAGCGCTCTCTACGCCGAGGACCCCAAATTCGCGTCGAGTGTTCGCGGTGGAGGTTTTCGCGCACCGACCGCCCGCCGGCGGTTGCAGGGCGTGGCGCTGTTCGTCATCGGTCTCGCGATGCTGGTCTCCGGGGTGGCGTTCAAGGCGACGATGATCGGAAACTTCCCGATCCTCAGCGTCTTCGGGTTCATCGTCATGTTCGGCGGAGTGATCTTCGCGATCACCGGCCCCCGGCTGTCCGGCAGGCCCGACCATTCCGGCCCGGCGGCCACGTCGCTGCGTCAACGCCGCAACAAGAGCGGGGGCTCCTTCACCAGCCGCATGGAGGACCGGTTCCGCCGTCGTTTCGACGACTAACCGCATCCACGCACATTCGGGGTAGCCATCGGCTGCCCCGATTCGTTTTCCGGGGGCGGGAGCCGTCGGCCGGGCATCCGGCCTCCGCGCAACCGTCGATGCCGTTCTGCTGCTCAATCGAGGCCTAACCGCAGCGCGTCTCGGTATCGATGCCCCACCACGCCCCACTAAAGTCCCCCACAACGCCCCACCGACGGTATTTCGCCTGGTAATCGGTCCGCGATCCAGAGCGCGACAGACGTCCCGGGCGGGGCGCGACACACCCTTTGCGCGGCTTTGACGGCGTCCTGACGACGGATAACCCTGAAAACGCCGCGGCGACACCCTAAGAATGGGGCGTAGTGGGGGATTGTGGGGTATGGTGGCTGCAGTGTTTGGGTGACCCCATAGGGGAGGTGAGCTGGTGTTTCTCGGCACCTACACGCCCAAACTCGACGACAAGGGGCGGCTCACGCTGCCCGCCAAGTTCCGCGACGCACTGGCAGGGGGGTTGATGGTCACCAAGAGCCAGGACCACAGCCTCGCCGTCTACCCGCGGGCGGAATTCGAGCAACTGGCCCGCCGCGCGAGCAAGGCGTCGCGGAGCAACCCCGACGCCCGGGCGTTTCTCCGCAATCTCGCCGCCGGCACCGACGAACAGCATCCCGATGCGCAGGGCCGGATCACGTTATCGGCCGACCACCGGCGCTACGCCAACCTTTCCAAGGACTGCGTGGTGATCGGCGCGATCGACAACCTCGAGATCTGGGATGCGCAGGCATGGCAGGACTACCAGCAGACCCACGAAGAGAACTTCTCCGCGGCCAGCGATGAAGCACTCGGCGACATCATCTGAGGCGCATGCCCGTGCACCGTGGCCTCTGCCCGAACCGACCCTGGCGTACTTCCCCAACGCCAGGTTCGCGACTTCGGTCAGAGACCTCGGTGCAGGGGCCGCCCCTCTTCCCGAGCACCTGCCAAGGCCCGTCCGGGCGGCACAGACCCGACGCGGCGCGAGGACCCGCCCGTCGGGGGTGCGGGCGGCCGACGGATGCCGGCAGATTCGTGGAGGCGTTGCGGTGGCTGACAATTCGAGTCCCGACGATTACGGGCATGTCCCCGTCCTGCTGGAACGCTGCGTCGAACTGCTCACGCCCGCGCTGACCCGCCACCACCCCGACGGGTCGGGGGCGACGCTGGTCGATGCCACCCTCGGCGCGGGCGGGCATGCGGAGCGGTTCCTCACCGACCTGCCGGGCCTGCGGCTGATCGGGCTCGATCGCGATCCCAGCGCGCTGGACATCGCCCGGGCGCGGCTGGCGCGCTTCGCAGACCGCCTCACGCTGGTGCACACCCGCTACGACGACGTCGCCGCGGCGCTGGATGAATCCGGTTATGCGGCAATCGAATCCGTGGACGGGATGCTGTTCGACCTCGGGGTGTCGTCCATGCAGCTCGATCGCACCGAGCGCGGCTTCGCCTACGCCCAGGACGCGCCGCTGGACATGCGGATGGACCCCTCGTCGCCGCTGACCGCGGCCGACATCGTCAACACCTATGACGAGGCGGAGCTGGCGAGGATCTTGCACCGCTACGGCGAGGAGCGGTTCGCGCGCCGCATCGCCGCGCACATCGTGCGCCGCCGGGCCCGCGAGCCGTTCAGGTCGACCGCGGACCTGGTGGCCCTGCTCTACGAAGCGATTCCGGCCGCGGCCCGGCGCACCGGCGGACACCCGGCCAAGCGCACCTTTCAGGCGCTGCGGGTCGCGGTCAACGACGAATTGGACACGCTGCGCAACGCGCTACCGGCCGCCCTGGACGCCCTCGACGTGGGCGGGCGCATCGTGGTGATGGCCTACCAATCGCTGGAGGACCGGATCGTCAAGCGGCTCTTCGCCCAGGCGGTGGCGTCCCGCACCCCGGTGGACCTGCCGGTCGAACTCCCCGGCCACGAGCCGCGATTCCAGTCCCTGACGCACGGCGCCGATCGGGCCGACGCCACCGAGATCGAACGCAATCCACGCAGTGCCGCAGTGCGATTGCGGGCGCTGCAACGAATGCAGTCACAGCAGGCTAGCGGGAGAGGCGACGCATGAGAGCAGAGCGCGAGACGTCGAAGCGGCGCGGCGGCAGCGATCGCCGGGGCGGGCGCGACGGCGCTGCCCGGCGGACCCGCGCGGCCGAATCCGGATCGGCGCGACGCGCCCGAAGCGGCCGCACCTCGGCGCCGGCCCGTGAGGCCCGCGCGCCCAAGTCAGCACCGCAGACCAGCCCCATCGCCCGGCCGGTGGAGCGGCCGGCCCGGCCCAAAAGCACCAGCCAGGCCAAGGCACGGGCCAAGGCGCGCAAGGCCAAGGCCCCCAAGATTGTTCGGCCTCGCCTGACCGAGCGGTTGGCCGCCCGGCTGGCCTCGATCGACCTGCGGCCGCGCACCCTTGCCAGCAAGGTCCCCTTCGTCGTGCTGATCATCGGTGCGCTGGGCATCGGGCTGGGGCTCACGCTGTGGCTGTCCACCGACTCCGCGGAACGCTCGTACAAGTTGAGTCACGCCCGGGAGCGCACCCGGTTGCTGCAGCAGCAGAAGGAGGCGCTGGAGCGCGACGTGCGCGAGGCGGAGGCCGCCCCGGCGCTGGCGGAGGCGGCCCGCAAGCAAGGCATGATCCCGAGCCGGGACACCGCGCACCTGGTGCAGGATCCGTCCGGGAACTGGGTGGTGGTCGGCACGCCGAAGCCGGCCGACGGCGTTCCGCCGCCGCCGCTGAACGCCAAGCTGCCCGACGAGGCGCCCCAGCCCCCGAAGCCGCCGGCCGCTCCTCCGGAGGTCTCGATCCGGATGGAACCGGCCCCCGGCGGCCCCGTCCCGGCCCGGTCCGGGCCCGAAGCGCTGCTGCGCGCGCCCGACGGCGCGTCGACGGTGGGCGGTCAGCACCTGCCGCCGGCGGCGCCCCCGGTGCCCGGCGCGCCTGCCGCGCCCGGTGTGCCCCCCACGGGTACGCTGCCCGGCATGCCAGGCGGACCGGCGACGGGTGCATTGCCCGGCATGCCCGCTGCCCCGGTCACCGGCGCGCTGCCCGGCATGCTGCCGGCGATGCCGACGCCGGGACTGCCCATGCCGGCCGGACCGGCGACCGCTCCGGCGCCCCCCGAGGTGTCGATTCCTTTGGGCGGGTTGCCGATTCCGGCTCCCGGCCAGATGCCCGCACCGTTGCCCGCCGAGATTCCGATCCCGGTGCAGTTGGGCCGCCCGGCCGCGCCGGCTCAACCGGCGGTCCCCGCCGCCCCGGTCAACGGCCTGCCCGGGCCCGCGGCCGGCGCGGCGCCAGGTGCCCCCAGGTGAGCCGCGGTGAATCCCCGCGGGCCCGCCGGTCGCAGTCGGCGCGCCCGACGCGGGGTCCCCGTAAGGACTTGGCGGGCAAGGGCGTCCGGCAACCCAAGCGCCGCCTGAAACCGCAGCAGGCCGACACCGGCCGCGACGTTCGGGAGCCGAAGCGATTCCGGAAAGCCAAGCAGGCCAAGGGTGCCGGGGCCGCGCAACGGCCCGAGGCGGTGGCGGCGGGGCACTCGGCGCGGGAGCGCCGCACCCGTCAGATCGTGCAATTGACCAGCCGCGGCGGGTCGTTCGTCTTCCGGCACCGCGCGGGCAACGTGGTCATCCTGGTGCTGATGCTGGTGGCCGCCGCCCAGCTGTTCGTCCTGCAGGTGACCAACGCCCCGTCGCTGCGGGCCCAGGCCGCCGGCCAGCTCAAGGTCACCGATGTGGAAAAGGCGGTGCGCGGCAGCATCATCGACCGTCGCAAAGACCAGCTTGCCTTCACCATCGAGTCGCGTGCGCTGACCTTTCAGCCGAAACGGATTCGTAAGCAGCTCGAGGAGGCCAAAGCCAAGAACTCGACCGCTCCCGATCCGCAGCAGCGGTTGCGCGACATCGCCAAGGAGGTTTCCAGCCGCCTGGGCAACAAGCCGGACTCGGCGACCGTGTTGAAGAAGCTGCAGACCGACGACAACTTCGTCTATCTGGCGCGCGCCGTCGATCCCGCTGTCGCCAGCGCGATCTCGGACAAGTACCCCGAGGTCGGTTCCGAGCGCCAGGATCTGCGCCAGTATCCGGGCGGATCGCTGGCGGCCAACATCGTCGGCGGCATCGACTGGGACGGGCACGGCCTGCTGGGGCTGGAAGAGGCCATGGATTCGGTGCTGTCGGGCACCGACGGCGCGGTCACCTATGACCGCGGATCCGACGGCGTGGTCATCCCGGGCAGCTACCGCAACCGGCACCGGGCGGTCAACGGTTCGATGGTCCAGCTGACCCTCGACGACGACATCCAGTTCTACGTCCAGCAGCAGGTCCAGCAGGCCAAGAATGTCTCTGGCGCGCACAATGTTTCGGCCGTCGTGCTGGACGCCAAGACCGGCGAAGTGCTGGCCATGGCCAACGACAACACGTTCGACCCCTCGCAGGACATCGGGCGCCAAGGCGACAAACAGCTGGGCAATCTGGCCGTGTCCTCGCCGTTCGAGCCCGGCTCGGTGAACAAGGTGATCACCGCCTCGTCGGTCATCGAGTACGGCCTGTCCAATCCCGATGAGGTGCTGCAGGTCCCCGGCACCCTCCAGATGGGCGGGGTGTCCATCCACGACGCGTGGGACCACGGCGTGATGCCCTACACCACCACCGGTGTGTTCGGAAAGTCCTCCAACGTCGGCACTTTGATGCTCGCGCAGCGCGTCGGCCCGGAGCGCTTCTACGACATGGTCCGCAAATTCGGTCTGGGCCAGCGCACCAACGTGGGCCTGCCGGGTGAGAGCGCCGGGCTGGTGCCGCCGATCGACCAGTGGTCGGGCAGCACCTTCTCGAACCTGCCTATCGGCCAAGGTCTTTCGATGACGCTGCTGCAGATGACCGGCATGTACCAGGCGATCGCCAACGACGGATTGCGGATACCGCCGCGAATCATCAAGGCCACCATCGCCCCCGACGGCACCCGCACCGAGGAGCCGCGTCCGGACGGCGTGCGGGTGGTGTCGCCGCAGACGGCGCAGACCGTGCGCAACATGCTGCGCGCCGTCGTGCAAAAGGACCCGATGGGCTACCAGCAGGGCACCGGTTCCGCCGGCGCGGTGACGGGCTACCAGATGGCCGGCAAGACGGGTACCGCCCAGCAGATCAACCCGGCCTGCGGCTGCTACTTCGACAACGTCTACTGGATCACGTTCGCGGGGATGGCGACCGTCGACAATCCCCGGTACGTCATCGGCATCATGATGGACAACCCCGAGCGCAACGCCGACGGGACGCCGGGCCACTCGGCGGCCCCGCTGTTCCACAACATCGCCGGCTGGCTGATGCAGCGCGAGAACGTGCCGCTGTCGCCCGACCCCGGGCCGCCGCTGACGCTGCAGGCCACCTAGCCCTAGCGACCTCGCCAGGGCCGAGCCGGACCTTCCGTCGGCGCGCGCATCGCCTCGTGGCCGGTCGCGGCTAGGTAGGGTGTCATGGCCGATCATGAGGATCGCGCGGCGTCGGAGGGAGGTGTGAGAAGAAGTGGTGCTGCCCACTGGGTTACGCCCCAGCGCCGTCGCCGGCGTGCGGTTGCCCGCGCTCGCCGAGCAGGTGGGAGCGGTCCCGGCCGACGTCGCAGGTCAGGGCGCCGTCGTGCCCGACGTGGCGATCACCGGCGTGACGCTGCGCGCCCAGGACGTGCTGCCCGGTGACCTGTTCGCCGCGTTGCCCGGCCTGACCACGCACGGGGCCCGCTATGCCGCGGAGGCGATCGAACGCGGCGCGATCGCCGTGCTCACCGATGCCGCCGGGGTCGCGGAGATGATCGCCGCCGGCGCCCCGCCCGTGCCGACGCTGGTGCACCCCGACCCCCGCAGCGTGCTCGGCGGCCTGGCCGCCACGGTGTACGGGAACCCGTCGCAGCGGCTGGCCGTCATCGGCATCACCGGCACCTCCGGCAAGACCACCACCACCTACCTGGTCGAATCCGGCCTGCGAGCCGCCGGGCGCAGGTGCGGGCTGATCGGCACCATCGGCATTCGCATCGACGGCGCCGACATCCCCAGCGCGCTGACCACCCCGGAGGCGCCCGCGCTGCAGGCGATGCTGGCGGCCATGGCCGAGCAGGGTGTCGACACCGTGGTCATGGAGGTCTCCAGCCACGCGCTGGCGCTGGGCCGGGTGGACGGAACCGGTTTCGCGGTAGGCGGTTTCACCAACCTGTCCCGCGATCACCTTGACTTTCACCCGACCATGGAAGACTACTTCAACACCAAAGCCCTGTTGTTCGAGCCGAATTCGCCGCTGCGGGCGCGCCGCGCGGTGGTGTGCGTCGACGACGAGGCCGGGCGGGCCATGGCGGATCGAGCCGGCGACGCCGTCACCGTCAGCGCCGAGGGCCGGCCGGCGAATTGGCGCGCCGTCGATGTGGCCCCGATGGGCGCCGGGGGACAACAGTTCTCCGTCATCGACCCCGCCGGCGCGCGGCACCAGGTCGGGGTCCCGCTGCCCGGCCACTACAACATCGCCAATTGCCTTGTGGCGCTGGCCCTTCTGGATGCGGTCGGAGTGACGCCGGAGCAGGCGGCGCCGGGGCTGCGGCAGACCCGCGTGCCGGGGCGCATGGAACAGATCGACGCCGGCCAGGAGTTTTTGGCGCTGGTCGACTACGCCCACAAGCCAGGCGCTCTGCGCGCGGTGCTGAGCACGCTGGCGCGTCCGGGTCGCCGGGTGGCGGTGGTGTTCGGCGCCGGCGGCGAGCGCGACCCGGGCAAGCGGGCGCCGATGGGCGCGACGGCCGCCGAGCTGGCCGATCTGGTGGTCGTCACCGACGACAATCCGCGCGGCGAAGACCCGTCGGCGATTCGCCGGGAGATCCTGGCCGGGGTGACCGAAAGTGGCTGCGCGACAGAAGTTGTCGAGATCGCCGACCGGCGCGAGGCGATCCGGCACGCGGTCGGCTGGGCCAGGCCCGGCGACGTGGTGCTGATCGCCGGCAAGGGCCACGAAACCGGGCAGCGCGCCGGTGACGTGGTCCGCCCCTTCGACGACCGCGTCGAGTTGGCGCGGGCGTTGGAGGATCGCGCATGATCGACCTGACCGTCGCCCAGATCGCCGACATCGTCGGGGGCACCCTGTCCGACATCTCGCCCGAGGACGCCGCGCACCGCCACGTCACCGGGACGGTGGAGTTCGACTCGCGTGCCGTCGGGCCGGGCGGGCTGTTCCTGGCGCTGCCCGGCGCACGCTCGGACGGGCACGACCATGCGGCCTCGGCGGTGGCGGCCGGCGCGGTCGCGGTGCTGGCCGCGCGGCCGGTCGGGGTCCCCGCCATCGTCGTCGCACCCGCGGGGGTTTCGGGATCGCGGGCCGGGGTGCTCGAGCACGACCCGGACGGCTCGGGTGCCGCGGTGCTGGCCGCGCTGGCCAGGCTGGCCAAGGCGGTGGCCGCCGAACTGGTGGCGGGCGGGCTGACGATCGTCGGCATCACCGGGTCGTCGGGAAAGACCTCGACCAAGGACCTGGTGGCCGCCGTGCTGGCGCCGCTGGGTCAGGTGGTGGCCCCGCCCGGGTCCTTCAACAACGAGCTGGGCCACCCCTGGACGGTGCTGCGCGCGACGTCCGACACCGACTATTTGGTTCTGGAGATGTCGGCCCGCCACCCCGGCAACATCGCCGCGCTGGCCGACATCGCCACGCCCTCCATCGGCGTGGTGCTCAACGTCGGCACCGCTCACCTCGGCGAGTTCGGCTCGCGCGAGGCCATTGCCCAAACGAAATCCGAACTGCCACAGTCTGTTCCAGCTTCCGGCGTGGTGATCCTGAACGCCGACGATCCGGCCGTGGCGGCCATGGCCGACGTGACCGCGGCCCGGGTGGTCCGGGTCAGCCGCGACGAGCACACCAACGCGGGCCCCAGCGACCTGTGGGCCGGGCCGGTGTCGCTCGACGAGCTGGCCAGGCCGCGGTTCACGCTGCACCGGCGCGACGCCGCCGGGGTGGCGCAGGTGCCGGTGCAGCTCGGCGTCTACGGCGATCACCAGGTCGGCAACGCGCTGAGCGCGGCCGCGGTCGCCCTGGAATGCGGCGCCGACCTCGAACAGGTGGCGGCCGCCCTGGCCGGGGCGGGCCCGGTGTCGCGGCACCGGATGCACGTCACCACCCGCGCCGACGGCGTTACCGTGATCGACGATGCCTACAACGCCAACCCCGATTCCATGCGGGCCGGGTTGCAGGCGCTGGCGTGGATCGCCCACGGCGGGGGCGAGGGCGGCCCCGCCGAAAAGCGCAGGAGCTGGGCGGTGCTCGGCGAGATGGCCGAGCTCGGCGAGGACGCCATCCTCGAGCACGATCGCGTCGGCCGGCTGGCCGTGCGCTTAGATGTGTCTCGACTCGTTGTCGTGGGAAGTGGGAGGTCGATGAGCGCCATGCACCACGGAGCGGTCATGGAGGGTTCCTGGGGCGCCGCCGATAAGGGGGCCGTCAACGTCGCCGACAGCGACGCCGCCCTGGAGTTGCTGCGAGCCGAGCTGCAACCCGGCGACGTGGTGCTGGTGAAGGCGTCGAACTCGGCCGGGCTGGGCGCGCTGGCGGACGCGCTGGCCCGTGACGATCGCGAGGGCGGCGAAGCCGGGCGAAGCGGGTCGTCACCATCGAGCCGTGACGATCGCGAGGGCGGCGAAGCCGGGCGAAGCGGGTCGTCACCAGCAGAAGGCTCGGACGACCGCGGGACGCGCGCATGAGGCAGATCCTGATCGCGGTGGCCGTCGCGCTGACTGTCTCGATCCTGTTGACCCCGGCCCTGATCCGGTTGTTCACCCGGCAGGGTTTCGGCCACCACACCCGCGAGGACGGCCCGCCCACCCACCACGCCAAACGGGGCACGCCGTCGATGGGCGGCGTGGCGATCCTGGCCGGCATCTGGGCGGGCTATTTGGGCACCCACCTGGCCGGGATGGCCTTCGACGGTGAAGGCATCACCGTGTCGGGCCTGCTGGTGCTCGGGCTGGCCACCGTGCTCGGCGTCGTCGGATTCCTCGACGACCTGATCAAGATCCGCCGGTCGCGCAACCTCGGCCTGAACAAGACTGCCAAGACGATCGGGCAGGTCGCCGCCGCGGTGCTGTTCGGCGTGCTGGCGCTGCGGTTCCGCAATAACAACGGCCTGACCCCGGCCAGCGCCGACCTGTCCTACGTGCGCGAGATCGCCACCGTCACCCTGGCGCCGGGGCTGTTTGTGTTGTTCTGCGTGATCGTCGTCAGCGCGTGGTCCAACGCGGTGAACTTCACCGACGGCCTGGACGGGCTGGCCGCCGGTTGCATGGCGATGGTCACCGCCGCCTACGTGCTGATCACCTTCTGGCAGTACCGCAACGCCTGCGTCACTGCGCCGGGGCTGGGTTGCTACAACGTGCGCGATCCGCTGGACCTGGCGCTGGTCGCGGCCGCCACCGCGGGCGCCTGCATCGGCTTTCTGTGGTGGAACGCCGCGCCCGCCAAGATCTTCATGGGCGACACCGGATCGCTGGCGTTGGGCGGCATCATCGCGGGTATCTCGGTGACCAGCCGCACCGAGATCCTCGCCGTCGTGCTGGGTTCGCTGTTCGTCGCCGAGGTCAGCTCGGTCGTGTTGCAGATCCTGACCTTTCGGACCACCGGGCGCCGGGTGTTCCGGATGGCACCCTTTCATCACCATTTCGAACTGGCCGGCTGGGCCGAAACCACGGTCATCATCCGCTTCTGGCTGCTCACCGCGATCGCCTGCGGCCTGGGCGTGGCCCTGTTCTACGGTGAGTGGCTGGGCGCGATCGGTGCCTGATGAGCGGCTCTGATCCAGTGCAAGACCCCCTGGCGCCGGGCGCGCCGGTGCTGGTCGCCGGCGGCCGGGTCACGGGCAGGGCCGCGCTGGCGGTGCTGACCCGGTTCGGCGCGGTGCCCACGGTGTGCGACGACGACCCGGCCACGCTGCGCGGCTACGCCGACGCCGGCGTGGCGACCGCGTCCACCGCGACGGCCACCGAGCAGATCTCCCGCTTCGCGCTGGTGGTCACCAGTCCCGGCTTCTCGCCGACGACGCCGCTGCTGGTGGCCGCCGCGGCCGCCGGGGTGCCGATCTGGGGCGACGTGGAGCTGGCCTGGCGGCTCGACGCCGCGGGCCGGTACGGGCCGCCGCGGCGCTGGCTGGTGGTCACCGGGACCAACGGCAAAACGACCACGACGTCGATGCTGCACGCCATGCTGACCGCCGGCGGGCGGCGCAGCCTGCTGTGCGGCAACATCGGCGACCCGGTGCTCGACGTCCTGGAGCAACCCGCCGAGGTGCTGGCCGTCGAGCTGTCCAGCTTCCAATTGCATTGGGCGCCTTCGCTGAAGCCCGAGGCCGGCGCGGTGCTCAACATCGCCGAGGACCACCTCGACTGGCACGGCAGCATGGCCGCCTACGCCGCGGCGAAGGCGCGAGTGCTCGACGGCCGGGTGGCGGTGGTGGGCCTGGACGACCGCCGGGCGGCGGCGCTGCTGGACACCGCCGCGGCGCCGGTGCGCGTCGGCTTCCGGCTGGGTGAACCGGCCGCGGGGGAGCTGGGCGTGCGCGACGGCCAGTTGGTGGACCGCGCGTTCGCCGACGACCTGGCGCTGCTGCCGGTCGACTCCATCCCGGTGCCGGGGCCGGTCGGGGTGCTCGACGCGCTGGCCGCCGCGGCGCTGGCGCGCAGCGTCGACGTGCCGGCCGAGGCGATCGCGGCCGCGATCGCCGCGTTCCGGGTGGGCCGGCACCGGGCCGAGGTCGTGGCCGTCGCCGACGGAATCACCTACGTCGACGACTCCAAGGCCACCAACCCGCACG
>NZ_LZLU01000131.1:0-52016 GCF_001673415.1 Mycobacterium sp. 1165196.3
TGCGCTCGATCAGGCCGTCGGTGCCCACCCTGATCACGATGCAGACCCGCAGCGAGATCGACTGTCCGGCATGCCCGGTGGCGTGCAAGATGTGCTGCTGGACGAAGCCCCGCGCGGATCCCTGCGAAGAATCCGCGAAGACCTGCCGGTCGAGGATTTCGTAGCGACGCTGCGTGGTGGCGCCGATGAACCACTCGATGACCCGCATCGCGCGGGCCTTGTCGTCCGCTGTGAGTGGGCCGCGGCGCGAGCCGACGCGCCATACCGCGATGTCGTCGCTCCACATCGCGTCGACCGCGTCGACGTCGCCGCGTTCGATCGCCGTGAACAGGCGGTTGGCCGCATCGATGACCGTCTCGGCGCTGGAAGCGGGCATGCCGGACAGTCGATCTCGCTGCGGGTCTGCATCGTGATCAGGGTGGGCACCGACGGCCTGATCGAGCGCATCGACGAATATTTCGATCCCGCAGGGATCGCGCCGTTGCTGAACTAGCGCTAGATTCGCCACGACACTTGCGGGTGACGACACTTGGGGTGACGATGACGACTTTGGAGACACTGCTTCACGATCCCGACATGGCCGGCGCGTGGAACCTGGTGCGGGATCGCTCGGCCATCACGTTCAAGATCCGCAACATGTGGGGCCTGCTGAACGTCAAGGGCCGCTTCACCGACTTCACCGGCGACGGCCAACTGAGCGGCAACGGAGCGGTTTTCGGCCGCGTCGACATCCGGACCGCCTCACTGGACACCGGCATCGGCCGTCGAGACACACACCTGCGCTCGGCCGACTTCTTCGACGTCGACCGCTTCGCTGAGATCAGCGTCGTGGTGACCGCGGTGCACCCGACGAAGGGCAAGGCCGCCGACCTTCGGGCGACCTTCACCATCAAGGGCGTCACCGAGGAGGTGACGCTGCCGGTCACGATCTCCGAGCTGGAGGACGGCTCGATCCGAATCACCGGCGAAACCAAGCTCGATCGCGACCGGTTCGACCTGGGTTGGAACCGCCTCGGCATGATGAGCTCCACGGCAACCGTCGCCGCGGACGCCATCTTCGTGCGGGCATCGCAGTAAAGGATTTCTGCGGGCACTCCCGCCCAACCGGGTGCGACACCAGTAGCATCTGCACCGTGCCCGACTCCACCCCCCAGTCCAGCGTCGCCCTGCGGATCCTCGTCTACAGCAGCAACGTCCAAACCCGCGAACGGGTGATGCGGGCGCTGGGCAAGCAGCTGCACCCCGATCTGCCCGAGCTCAGCTATGTCGAGGTGGCGACCGGGCCGATGGTGGTGGCGACGATGGACAAGGGCGGCATCGACTTGGCCATCCTGGACGGCGAGGCCACTCCGACCGGCGGGATGGGAATCGCAAAGCAGCTCAAAGACGAACTCGAGAACTGCCCGCCCCTGGTCGTGCTGACCGGGCGGCCCGACGACGCGTGGTTGGCCTCCTGGTCGCGCGCCGAGGGCGCGGTGCCCCACCCCATCGACCCGATCGTGCTGGGACGCACGGTGCTCAACCTGCTGCGGGCACCGGTTAGCTGACTCCAGTCCGCGTCGCGGCTTTGCTGCGACCACTGTTTTCGCGCCACCGAATGCGGGCCTGTCCGCCCTGGCGACGCCGTTGATCTTTAGCGCCGCAGCAATCGGCGCAGCAGCGCCTTTGCTGGTGCTCCCCGCCTAGCCGATGTGGCGGATCGCGTCCGGCGACGGGCGTTGGTTTCACCGGCTATCGAGTTTGCGCAGCACAGCGCTGCGTGGCACCGCCAATACTGCAAAATGCCCACCCCGGACAAGCGCACTGCACGCCGCGACGCTATGTTGTAAATCACTGTGGCGGGCTTGCGACCCAGTTCGTCACAGCAGCCCGGTTACCGCCTGGCCGCTGCAGGCGGCTCGTACGACGGATCATGGAGCGAGTTGAACGTCTACATACCCATCCTGGTGCTAGGCGCCATCGCCACCGCCTTTGCCGTGGGCTCGGTGGCGATCGCGAGCCTGGCCGGCCCGTCACGGTTCAACAAGTCGAAGATGTCGGCCTACGAGTGTGGAATCGAACCCACCGAGACATCGGTGAGCGGCCCGCATGCGACGGCCGGGCAGCGCTTTCCGGTGAAGTACTACCTCACCGCGATGCTCTTCATCGTCTTCGACATCGAAATCGTGTTCCTGTATCCCTGGGCTGTCAGCTATGACGCGCTGGGCACTTTCGCTCTGGTCGAAATGGTGATTTTCATGCTGACGGTTTTCGTGGCCTACGCCTACGTGTGGCGCCGCGGCGGCCTGACGTGGGATTGAGGTAAGACGTGGGTCTTGAGGAACAGCTGCCCGGCGGGATCCTGCTGTCCACAGTCGAGAAGGTTGCGGGCTACGTCCGCAAGAACTCACTGTGGCCGGCGACATTCGGGTTGGCCTGCTGCGCCATCGAGATGATGGCAACGGCCGGGCCACGATTCGACATCGCCCGGTTCGGCATGGAGCGCTTCTCGGCCACCCCACGCCAGGCCGATCTGATGATCGTCGCCGGGCGGGTCAGCCAGAAGATGGCCCCCGTCCTGCGGCAGATCTATGACCAGATGGCTGAACCGAAATGGGTGCTGGCCATGGGCGTCTGCGCGTCGTCCGGCGGAATGTTCAACAACTACGCGGTGGTGCAGGGCGTCGACCACGTCGTTCCGGTGGACATCTACCTGCCCGGCTGCCCACCGCGACCGGAGATGCTGCTGTACGCAATCCTGAAGCTGCACGAGAAGATTCAGGAGATGCCGCTGGGCGTCAACCGGGAGACCGCCATCGCCGAGGCCGAGCAGGCGGCGCTGTCGGCGCGGCCCACGATCGAGATGCGCGGACTGCTGCGATGAGCACGCCGGACCAAGATCCCAAGCAAGCGATCAGCGGCGCCGACGAAGAGGTAATCGACGTGCGCCGCGGCATGTTCGGCGCCAAGGGCACGGGCGACACGTCCGGTTACGGACGGCTGGTGCGCGAGGTGGTGCTGCCGGGCAGCACCCCGCGGCCCTACGGCGGTTATTTCGACGAGGTGGTCGACGGCCTGGCCGCGGCGTTGAACCAGGACAACGTCGAATTCACCGACGCCATCGAGAAAGTCGTGGTGTACCGCGACGAACTCACCCTGCACGTCCGCCGCGACGCGCTGGTGCAGGTCGCTCATCGGCTGCGGGACGACCCCCAACTGCGCTTCGAAATGTGCCTGGGCGTCAGCGGGGTGCATTACCCGCACGAGACGGGTCGCGAACTGCACGCGGTGTACCCGCTGCAGTCGATCACGCACAACCGGCGTGTCCGCCTGGAAGTGTCTGCGCCCGATAGTGATCCGCATATCCCCTCGCTGTTCGGGATCTATCCGACCACCGACTGGCACGAGCGGGAGACCTACGACTTCTTCGGCATCATCTTCGACGGACATCCGTCGTTGACCCGCATCGAGATGCCCGACGACTGGCACGGACACCCCCAGCGCAAGGACTACCCCCTCGGCGGGATTCCCGTCGAATACAAAGGCGCACAAATACCCCCGCCCGACGAGCGGAGAGCGTACAACTGATGAGCACTACCACCGAAGCGACGCACGACGGCGCCGGCGAGAAGTTCGTGGTCGCCGGCGGTCAGGACTGGGACAAGGTCGTCGAAGCCGCCCGCGGCGCCGACCCCGGCGAACGCATCATCGTCAACATGGGCCCCCAGCATCCGTCCACCCACGGGGTGCTGCGGCTGATCCTCGAGATCGAGGGCGAGACGGTGACCGACGCCCGTTGCGGCATCGGGTATCTGCACACCGGCATCGAAAAGAACCTCGAATACCGCTACTGGACCCAAGGCGTCACGTTCGTGACCCGGATGGATTACCTCGCACCGTTTTTCAACGAGACGGCCTACTGCCTGGGCGTGGAGAAGCTGCTCGGCATCACCGACCAGATACCGGAGCGGGTCAACGTCATCCGGGTGATGATGATGGAGCTCAACCGGATCTCGTCGCATCTGGTGGCCTTGGCCACCGGCGGCATGGAGCTGGGTGCCATGACCCCGATGTTCGTCGGCTTCCGGGGGCGCGAGATCGTGCTGACCCTGTTCGAATCGATCACCGGCCTGCGGATGAACAGCGCCTACGTCCGGCCCGGTGGTGTGGCACAGGACTTGCCGCCCAACGCGGAGACCGAGATCGTCGAGGGCCTCAAGGGGCTCAAGCAGGTGCTGCGCGAAATGAGCGGTCTGCTCAACGAGAACGCCATCTGGAAGGCCCGCACCCAGGACGTCGGTTATTTGGATCTGACCGGGTGCATCGCGCTGGGCATCACCGGACCCATTCTGCGTGCCACCGGGCTGCCCCACGATCTGCGCAAGAGCGAGCCGTACTGCGGATATGAAAACTACGAATTCGACGTGATCACCGAAGACACGTGTGATGCTTACGGGCGCTACATGATTCGCGTCAACGAGATGTGGGAGTCGATCAAGATCGTCGAGCAGTGTCTGGACAAGCTGAAGCCCGGCCCGACCATGGTCGAGGACCGCAAGATCGCCTGGCCGGCCGACCTGAAGGTGGGCCCCGACGGCATGGGCAACTCGCAGGAGCACATCGCCAAGATCATGGGCGGCTCGATGGAAGCGCTGATCCACCACTTCAAACTGGTCACCGAGGGCATCAGGGTTCCCGCGGGCCAGGTCTACACGGCAGTCGAGTCGCCGCGCGGGGAGCTGGGCGTGCACATGGTCAGTGACGGCGGCACCCGGCCCTATCGGGTGCACTATCGAGACCCCTCCTTCACCAATCTGCAATCGGTGGCGGCGATGTGCGAAGGCGGTATGGTCGCCGATCTGATCACCGCGGTCGCCAGCATCGACCCGGTCATGGGCGGGGTGGATCGGTGACCGGGCCGCAGGGACAGCCGGTCTTCATCCGGCTCGGCCCACCGCCCGACGAGCCCAACGCGTTCGTCGTCGAGGGAGCGCCCAAGACGTATCCACCCGAGGTGCGGGCGCGGCTGGAGGTCGACGCCAAGGAGATCATGGGGCGCTACCCCAACAAGCGCTCGGCGCTGCTGCCGCTGCTGCACCTGGTGCAGGCGGAGGATTCCTACCTGACGCCGGCGGGGCTGGAGTTCTGCGGTGAGCAACTGGGTCTCACGGGGGCGGAAGTGTCCGCGGTGGCCAGCTTTTACACCATGTATCGCCGGGGTCCCACCGGCGATTATCTCGTCGGTGTCTGCACAAACACGTTGTGCGCCATCATGGGTGGCGACGCCATCTTCGACGCCCTGAAAGAACACCTGGGCGTCGGCAACGATGAGACCACCGCCGACGGGTCGGTCACCTTGCAACACATCGAGTGCAACGCCGCCTGCGATTACGCGCCGGTGGTGATGGTCAACTGGGAATTCTTCGACAACCAGACGCCGGACTCGGCGCGCGAACTCGTCGACTCGCTGCGCGCCGGCGAGCCCAAGCAGCCCACTCGCGGAGCGCCGCTGTGCGTCTTCCGCGAAACGTCGCGCATCCTGGCCGGCCTACCCGACGAGCGTCCCGACCAAGGCCAGGGCGGCGCCGGTGCCGCGACCCTAGCCGGCCTGAAGATAGCCAAGGAACTCGGCATGGAGGCGCCCGGCGCGCCGGAAGGCCAGCAATGACAACGACTTCGGACACCTCGCAGGCGACGCCGCTCACTCCGGTCATCAGCCGCTTCTGGGACGATCCCGAGTCCTGGACCCTGCAGACCTATCACCGCCACGGTGGATACGAGGCGATGAAGAAGGCCCTGGCGATGGAGCCCGACGAGGTGATCGGGCTGGTAAAGGACTCCGGGCTGCGCGGGCGCGGCGGCGCGGGCTTCTCGACGGGCACGAAGTGGTCGTTCATCCCGCAGGGCGACACCGGGGCGGCGGCCAAACCGCATTACTTGGTCGTCAACGCCGACGAGTCGGAACCCGGGACGTGCAAAGACATTCCGCTGATGCTGGCGACACCGCACGTCCTCGTCGAGGGTGTCATCATCGCCGCCTACGCGATCCGGGCCAGCCACGCGTTCATCTACGTGCGCGGGGAGGTGCTGCCGGTGCTGCGCCGCCTGCAGAACGCGGTGGCCGAGGCCTACGCCGCGGGCTACCTGGGCCGCGACATCAACGGCTCCGGCTTCGACCTCGAACTGGTGGTGCACGCCGGCGCCGGCGCCTACATCTGCGGTGAGGAAACCGCGCTGCTGGACTCCCTGGAAGGCCGTCGCGGCCAGCCGCGGCTGCGCCCGCCGTTTCCCGCCGTGGCCGGGCTGTACGGCTGCCCCACCGTGATCAACAACGTCGAGACCATCGCCAGCGTGCCGCCGATCATCGGCAACGGCGTGGACTGGTTCCGTTCGATGGGCAGCGAGAAATCCCCGGGCTTCACGCTGTATTCGCTGTCCGGTCACGTCACCCGCCCCGGCCAGTACGAGGCCCCGCTGGGAATCACGTTGCGGGAGTTGCTCGCCTACGCCGGCGGCGTGCGCGCCGGGCACCGGCTGAAGTTCTGGACACCCGGCGGCTCGTCGACCCCACTGCTGACCGACGAGCACCTCGACGTGCCGCTGGACTACGAGGGCGTCGGCGGGGTCGGCTCGATGCTGGGCACCAAGGCGCTCGAGATCTTCGACGAGACCACCTGCGTGGTTCGCGCCGTGCGGCGCTGGACGTACTTCTACAAGCACGAATCCTGCGGAAAATGCACGCCGTGCCGCGAGGGCACGTTCTGGCTGGACCAGATCTACGAGCGGCTGGAAACCGGCAAGGGCACCAGCGACGACATTGGCAAGCTGCTCGACATCTCCGACACCATTCTCGGAAAGTCGTTCTGCGCCTTGGGTGATGGTGCCGCCAGCCCGGTGATGTCGTCGATCAAGTTCTTCCGTGACGAGTACGTCGCGCACGTCGAGGGCGGCGGATGCCCCTTCGACCCCCGAGACTCCATGCTGACGCCGAACGGAAAGGCTTGAGGCCCGGATGATCCGCGACGGCGACGATGCAGAGCGAAGCGATGAAGAGGAGCGGCGCTCATGACCCGCGATGGCGACGATGCAGAGCGAAGCGATGAAGAGGAGCGGCGCTCATGACCCGCGACGGCGACAGATGCAGAGCGAAGCGATGAAGAGGAGCGGCGCTCATGACTAGTGCGGCCAAGACCGAGACCGGTGACGAGGTCCGTCCGCCGGACATGGTGACGCTGACCATCGACGGCAACGAGATCAGCGTCCCCAAGGGAACTTTGGTGATTCGGGCCGCCGAGTTGATGGGCATCCAGATCCCGCGGTTCTGCGACCACCCGCTGCTGGAACCGGTCGGCGCGTGCCGGCAGTGCCTGGTCGAGGTCGAGGGCCAGCGCAAGCCGATGGCCTCGTGCACCACGGTCGCCACCGACGACATGGTGGTGCGCACCCAGCTGACGTCGGAGGCCGCCGACAAGGCCCAGCACGGCGTGATGGAGCTGCTGCTGATCAACCACCCGCTGGACTGCCCGATGTGCGACAAGGGCGGCGAGTGCCCGCTACAGAACCAGGCAATGTCCAACGGCCGCAGCGATTCTCGCTTCACCGACGTCAAACGCACCTTCGCCAAGCCGATCAACATCTCCTCGCAGGTTCTGCTGGACCGCGAGCGCT
Source organism: Mycobacterium sp. 1165196.3 (assembly GCF_001673415.1). NCBI lineage: Bacteria > Bacillati > Actinomycetota > Actinomycetes > Mycobacteriales > Mycobacteriaceae > Mycobacterium > Mycobacterium sp. 1165196.3. The sequence goes on from NZ_LZLU01000131.1 coordinate 7,648, forward strand.
GCATCCTGTGCGCGCGCTGCACGCGGTTCTCCGAGCAGATCGCCGGCGACATCTTCATCGACATGCAGGAACGGGGCGCCCTGCAGCAGGTCGGCATCTACGCCAACGAACCGTTCGAGTCCTACTTCTCGGGCAACACCGTGCAAATCTGCCCGGTGGGCGCGCTGACCGGAAGCTCGTATCGGTTCCGGGCCCGGCCCTTCGACTTGGTGTCCAGCCCCAGCGTCTGCGAGCACTGCGCTTCCGGATGCGCCCAGCGCACCGACCACCGCCGCGGCAAGGTGCTGCGCCGGCTGGCCGGTGACGATCCCGAAGTCAACGAGGAGTGGAACTGCGACAAGGGCCGGTGGGCGTTCACCTACGCAACCCAGCCCGACGTGCTCACCACTCCCCTGATCCGCGACGCCGACGGTTCGCTGCAACCGGCCTCGTGGTCGCACGCGATCGCCGTCGCGACGAGGGGCCTCGAGGCCGCGCGTGGCCGCACGGGGGTGCTCGTCGGCGGCAGGGCAACCTTGGAGGACGCCTACGCCTACTCCAAGTTCGCGCGAATCGTGTTGGACACCAACGATATCGACTTCCGCGCCCGCCCAAGTTCGGCCGAGGAGGCCGACTTCCTGGCCGCCCGGATCGCGGGCAAACCGATCACCGTCAGCTACGCCGATCTCGAATCGGCGCCGGTCGTCGTGCTGGCCGGCTTCGAGCCCGAAGACGAGTCACCCATCGTGTTCCTGCGGTTGCGCAAGGCGGCCCGCAAGCACGGGTTGCCGGTCTACGCGATCGCGCCGTTCGCCACCCGCGCACTGACCAAGATGTCCGGGCGGCTGATCAAAACCGTTCCGGGCGCCGAAGCTACGGCGCTGGGCGGGTTGGCCACCGGCGAGGTGGGCGACCTGCTCTCCACCCCGGGCGCGGTCATCATGGTCGGCGAACGGCTTGCCTCGGTGCCGGGCGGGTTGTCGGCCGCGGCCCGGCTCGCCGACACCACCGGCGCCCGCCTGGCCTGGGTGCCGCGGCGCGCCGGGGAGCGGGGCGCGCTGGAGGCCGGTGCGCTGCCCGGGCTGCTGCCCGGAGGCCGCCCGGTCGACGACGAGACCGCCCGGGCGCAGATCGCCCAGGCATGGCACGTGTCCGAATTGCCGTCCGGCAGGGGGCGTGACGCCGACGCGATCCTGACCGCCGCCACCGACGGAACGCTGGGCGCGCTGCTGGTCGGCGGTGTCGAGCCCGACGACTTCGCCGATCCGGCCGCGGTACTGGCGGCGCTGGACGGTGTCGGCTTCGTCGTCAGCCTGGAGCTGCGGCACAGCGCCGTCACCGAACGCGCCGACGTCGTCTTCCCCGTCGCGCCGGTGACGCAGAAGGCCGGCGCATTCGTCAACTGGGAGGGCCGCTTCCGGCCGTTCGAGGCCGCGCTGCGGACGACTCAGGACGCCAGGCAATCCGACCACCAGGTGCTCGACACGCTGGCCGACGAGCTGGGCGTCTACCTCGGGATGTCCAGCGTCGAGACGGCCCGCGAAGAGCTTGCAGCGCTGCGGAATTGGGACGGCAAGCGTGCCGCGAACCCGGACGTCGCCGCCCCGCAACCCGCCCAGCCCGGCGCCGGCGAGGCGGTACTGGCCGGCTGGCGGGCGTTGCTGGACAACGGCCGCATGCAGGACGGCGAGCCGCATCTGGCGGGCACCGCGCGCAAGCCCTTCGCCCGGCTGTCGGCCGATACGGCCGCCGAGATCGGCGCCGCCGACGGCGACGCGGTCACGGTCAGCACGTCGCACGGATCCATCAGCCTGCCGCTGGTGATCACCGACATGCCCGACCGGGTGGTGTGGCTGCCGGTGAACTCGCCCGGCTCGGCGGTGCACCGCCGACTCGGCGTGTCGGTCGGCAGCACAGTCAAGATCGGAGTGGGCTCATGACCGGGTTGACCGCATTCGGGCACGACACCTGGTGGTTGGTGCTCGGCAAGGCATTGGCGATCTTCGTGTTCCTCATGCTGAACGTTCTGGTGGCGATCCTGCTCGAACGCAAGATCCTGGGCTGGATGCAGCTGCGGCCCGGCCCCAACCGGGCGGGCCCGTGGGGGGTACTGCAGAGCCTGGCCGACGGAATCAAGTTGGCGCTCAAGGAAACCATCACCCCGGGTGGCGTCGACAAGTTCGTCTACTTCGCGGCGCCGGTCATCTCCACGATCCCGGCGTTCACCGCCTTCGCGTTCATCCCGTTCGGTCCGGTGGTGTCGGTGTTCGGCCACCGCACGCCGCTGCAGCTGACCGACCTGCCGGTCGCCGTGCTGTTCATCCTCGGCCTGTCGGCGATCGGCGTGTACGGAATCGTCCTGGGCGGTTGGGCTTCCGGGTCCACCTACCCGCTGCTGGGCGGGGTGCGCTCCACCGCCCAGGTGATCTCCTACGAGGTGGCGATGGGGCTGTCGTTCGCGGCGGTCTTCCTCTACGCGGGCTCTATGTCGACGTCGCAGATCGTCGCCGCGCAGGGCCGGGTCTGGTATGTGTTCCTGCTGCTGCCGTCGTTCGTGATCTACCTCATCTCGATGGTCGGTGAAACCAACCGGGCGCCTTTCGATTTGCCCGAGGCCGAGGGCGAGCTGGTCGCGGGATTCCACACCGAATACTCGTCGCTGAAGTTCGCGATGTTCATGCTGGCCGAGTACGTCAACATGATGACGGTCTCGTCGCTGGCCACTGTCCTGTTCTTCGGTGGCTGGCACGCGCCGTGGCCGCTGAACATGTGGGCGGGCGCCAACACCGGATGGTGGCCGGTGCTGTGGTTCACCGCAAAGATGTGGACCTTCCTGTTCGTCTACTTCTGGCTGCGGGCCTCGCTGCCCCGGCTGCGCTACGACCAGTTCATGGGGCTGGGCTGGAAGCTGCTGATCCCGGCCTCGCTGGTCTGGGTGCTGATCGCCGCTGTGATCCGCACGCTGCAGAACCAGGGCTACGCGCACTGGACCCCGATACTGGTGGCCAGCAGCATCGTGTTCGCCACGGCGCTCGTGCTGTTGCTGCGAAAGCCGTTCAGCGCGCCGGGTATTCGCGCGCTGGAGAAACAGCTGCGCCGCGAGGCGAAGAAGCTCCCGGCCGCAGCGATCCCCGCGCCGGAATTCCCGACACCGCCGCTGCCGGCGAAAACCCAGAAGTCTTTGGCGGCTGCGAGCAAGGAGGAAGCACGTGGCTAAGTTTTTGGACGCCGTGGCCGGATTCGGCGTGACGTTCGGATCGATGTTCAAAAAGAATGTCACCGAGGAGTATCCGGAGAAACCGGGCCCCGTCAAGCCGCGCTATCACGGCCGCCACCAGCTCAACCGCTACCCCGACGGGCTGGAGAAGTGCATCGGGTGCGAACTGTGCGCCTGGGCCTGCCCGGCCGACGCGATCTACGTCGAGGGCGCGGACAACACCGAGGAACTCAGGTATTCGCCCGGCGAACGCTATGGCCGGGTCTACCAGATCAACTATCTGCGCTGCATCGGCTGCGGCCTGTGCATCGAGGCCTGCCCGACCCGGGCGCTGACGATGACCAATGACTACGAGATGGCCGACGACAACCGCGCCGACCTGATCTACGAGAAGGACCGGCTGCTGGCGCCGCTGCTGCAGGACATGCTCGCGCCGCCCCACCCGAGGACCGCCGGCGCCACCGACAAGGATTACTACCAGGGCAATGTGACCGCGCACGGGTTGCGAGAGATCGAGCAGGCCGGAGACTCCCGGTGACCGGATTGACCGGCCACGCAGTCGTCGTGGCGTCCAGTTTTGCCCACGACACCATCGTCCGAACCTCCACCGGCGAAGCGGTCGCCTTCTGGGTGCTGGGCGTGCTGGCCGTGCTCGGCGCGATCGGGGTGGTCACCGCCGTCAACGCCGTGTATTCGGCGATGTTCTTGGCGATGACCATGATCATCCTGGCGATCTTCTACATGATCCAGGACGCGCTGTTCTTGGGTGTGGTGCAGGTCGTGGTCTACACCGGCGCGGTGATGATGCTGTTCCTGTTCGTGCTGATGCTCATCGGTGTGGATTCCGCGGAATCGCTCCAGGAGACGCTGAGGGGTCAGCGCGTCGCCGGGGTGGCGGCCGGTATCGGGTTCGGCATCCTGCTCATCGCCGTGATCGGCAACGTGGCCACCGGCGGTTTCGCCGGCCTGACCACCGCCAACGCCAACGGCAACGTGGAAGGGCTGGCGGCGCTGATCTTTTCGCGGTACCTGTGGGCGTTCGAGCTGACCAGCGCGCTGCTGATCACCGCGGCCGTCGGGGCGATGGTGCTGGCGCACCGCGAACGCTTCGAGCGCCGCAAGACCCAGCGCGAGCTCTCCCAGGAACGCTTCCGGCCGGGCGGACACCCCACGCCGATGCCGAACCCCGGCGTCTACGCCCGCCACAACGCGGTGGACGTGGCCGCGTTGTTGCCGGACGGCTCGTACTCGAAGCTTTCGGTGTCGCCGATACTGCAAAGCCGCGGCGCCGACGGCAAGAAGACCCCGGCCACCGAGCCGAGCCCGAGTCTCTCCCAAGGCGGTACGTCGTGAATCCGGCCAATTACCTATATCTTTCGGCGCTGCTGTTCACCATCGGCGCCTCCGGGGTGTTGTTGCGCCGCAACGCCATTGTGATGTTCATGTGCGTGGAGCTGATGCTCAACGCGGTCAACCTCGCGTTCGTCACGTTCGCGCGGATGCACGGCCACCTGGACGGGCAGATGATCGCGTTCTTCACGATGGTGGTCGCAGCCTGCGAAGTGGTCATCGGCCTGGCCATCATCATGACCATCTTCCGTACCCGCAAATCGGCGTCCGTCGACGACGCGAATCTACTCAAAGGCTGAAGACGCCAACATGACTCAATACACCTGGTTGCTGGTGGCGCTGCCATTGGCGGGCGCCGCGATCCTGCTCTTCGGCGGGCGACGCACCGACCGGTGGGGGCATTGGCTGGGCTGCGCCACCGCCCTCGCGGCCTTCGGGGTGGGCCTGAGCCTGCTGAGCGAGCTGCTCGGCCGCGCCGCCGATGACCGCGTCATCCACCAGAAGGTGTTCAGCTGGATCCCCGTCGGGCAGCTCCAGGTGGATCTCGGACTCCAAATCGACCAGCTGTCGGTGTGTTTCGTTCTGTTGATCTCCGGCGTCGGGTCATTGATCCACATCTATTCGGTGGCCTACATGGCCGAAGACATCGACCGCCGCAGGTTTTTCGGCTACCTCAACCTGTTCCTGGCGTCGATGCTGCTGTTGGTCGTCGCAGACAACTACGTGGTGCTCTACGTCGGTTGGGAAGGCGTCGGCCTGGCCTCCTACCTGCTGATCGGGTTCTGGTATCACAAGCCGACGGCGGCCACCGCCGCCAAGAAGGCGTTCGTGATGAACCGGGTCGGCGACGCCGGGCTGGCCCTGGGAATGTTCTTGATGTTCAGCACTTTCGGCACGCTGTCCTACGCCGGGGTCTTCGCCGGCGCACCGGCGGCCAGTCGGGGCGCGCTGACCGCCATGGGATTGCTGTTGCTGCTGGGCGCGTGCGCCAAATCCGCCCAAGTTCCGCTGCAGGCCTGGCTCGGTGACGCCATGGAGGGTCCCACCCCGGTCTCCGCGCTGATCCACGCCGCCACCATGGTGACCGCCGGGGTGTATCTGATCGTGCGGTCCAACCCGCTGTACAACCTGTCGCCCGATGCGCGACTGGCCGTGGTCATCGTGGGCGCGGTCACGCTGCTACTCGGGGCGTTCATCGGGTGCGTCAAGGACGACATCAAGCGGGCGCTGGCGGCGTCGACGATGAGCCAGATCGGCTACATGGTGCTGGCGGCCGGCCTCGGCCCGGCCGGCTACGCCTTCGCGATCATGCACCTGCTCACCCACGGCTTCTTCAAGGCCGGCTTGTTCCTCGGCTCCGGCGCGGTGATCCACGCGATGCACGAAGAACAGGACATGCGCCGCTACGGCGGTCTACGTGCGGCACTGCCCATTACGTTCGTCACCTTCGGCCTGGGCTACCTGGCGATCATCGGCGTGCCGCCCTTCGCGGGCTACTTCTCCAAGGACGCCATCATCGAGGCGGCGCTGGCCTCCGGTGGCACGCAGGGGTATGTGCTGGGCGGCGCCGCGCTACTGGGCGCCGGCGTCACCGCGTTCTACATGACGCGCGTGATGCTGATGACCTTCTTCGGCAAGAAGCGCTGGGGTCCGGGCGCCCACCCCCATGAGGCGCCCGGCCTGATGACGTGGCCGATGATCCTGCTCGCCGTCGGCTCGGTGTTCTCCGGTGGCCTGCTGGCGGTGGGTGGCACCCTGCAGCGCTGGCTCGAGCCGGTCGTCGGAAAGCACGAGGAGGTCACCCACGCATACCCGGTCTGGGTCAGCTCCGCGCTGGCGCTGGGCGTCGTGATCATCGGCATCGCGGTGGCCTATCGGTTGTATGCGAAGGCACCGATCCCGCGGGTGGCTCCGCTTTCGGTCTCGGCCCTGACCACCGCGGTCCGCAACGACTTCTACGGCGATGCCTTCAACGAAGAGGTGTTCATGCGCCCCGGCGCACAACTGACCAAGGCGCTCGTCGACGTGGACAACGCGGGTGTCGACGGCTCGGTCAACGGGCTGGCGGCGCTGGTGAGTTCGACCTCAAATCGGCTGCGGGGGCTGCAAACCGGCTTCGCCCGCAACTACGCATTGTCGATGCTGACGGGCGCCGTGCTGGTGGTCGCGCTGATCCTGGCGGTGCGGCTGTGGTGACCGCGCCGACGACGATGCAGCGGGGGCACCTCCCGCTTGCGGGGGACGAAGCGATGACGAGGAGCGGCGCTGGTGAATAACGTTCCGTGGCTGAGCGTGCTGTGGCTGGTGCCGCTGGCCGGCTCCGTGCTGATCATCCTCATGCCGCCCGGGCTGCGGCAGCTCGCCAAGTGGACGGGTCTGGTCTTCGGCGTCGCGACCCTGGCCGTGGCGATCGTCGTCACCGTCGGGTTCAAATCCGGTGGCGCGCCGTATCAATTCGTCGAGAAGCACCAGTGGATTCCGGCGTTCGGGGCCGGCTACACGCTGGGCGTCGACGGCATTGCGGTGGTGCTGGTGCTGCTGACCGCGGTGCTGATTCCGGTGCTACAGGTGGCCGGCTGGAACGACGGGGGCGAAGGCAACCCACGCGGTGTACACGCGTACGTCGCGCTCACGCTGGCCATCGAATCCATGGTGCTGATCTCGGTCGTCGCGCTTGACGTACTGCTGTTCTACGTCTTCTTCGAGGCCATGCTCATCCCGATGTACTTCCTGATCGGGGGCTTCGGCGGCGGAACCGGCCGCTCGCGCGCGGCCGTGAAGTTCTTGTTGTACAACCTGTTCGGCGGGCTGATCATGCTGGCCGCGGTGATCGGGCTGTATGTCGTGACCTCCCAGCACGGTTCGGGCACCTTCGACTTCCGTGAGATCGTGGCCGGCGTCGCCTCCGGCCGCTACGGCGCGGACTCAGCGGTGTTCAAGGCGTTGTTCTTGGGCTTCATGTTCGCGTTCGCGATCAAGGCCCCGCTCTGGCCGTTCCACCGCTGGCTGCCCGACGCCGCGGTCGAGGCCACCCCCGCGACCGCGGTGCTGATGATGGCGGTGATGGACAAGGTCGGCACTTTCGGCATGCTGCGGTACTGCCTGCAGCTGTTCCCCGGCGCCTCAACGTATTTCCGGCCGCTGATCGTGGTGCTGGCGGTCATCGGGGTGATCTACGGCGCGATCGTCGCCATCGGCCAGACCGACATCATGCGGCTGATCGCCTACACCTCGATCTCGCACTTCGGGTTCATCATCCTGGGCATCTTCGTGATGACAAGCCAGGGGCAGAGCGGGTCGACGCTGTACATGCTCAACCACGGTCTGTCCACGGCGGCGGTGTTCCTCATCGCCGGCTTCCTGATATCGAGACACGGCAGCCGCGCGATCGCCGACTACGGCGGCGTGCAGAAGGTGGCGCCCATCCTGGCGGGCACCTTCCTGGTGTCGGCCATGGCCACCCTGTCACTGCCCGGGTTGGCGCCGTTCATCAGCGAATTCCTGGTCCTGCTGGGAACTTTCAACCGGTACTGGCTGGCCGCCGCGTTCGGGGTCACCGCGCTGGTGTTATCGGCGGTCTACATGTTGTGGCTCTACCAGCGGGTGATGACCGGGCCGGTCGTCAGCGGTAATGAAAAGATCGGCGATCTGCGCGCCCGCGAATTGATCGTCGTCGCGCCGTTGATCGCGCTGCTGCTGGTGCTCGGCATCTATCCCAAGCCGGTGCTCGACATCATCAACCCCGCCGTCGAGAACACCATGACCACCATCGGCCAGCACGACCCCAAGCCGACCGTCCCGGTGGCGACACCCAGACCGGCCGACCTACCCCGGACCGCCGAAGGACCGCGATGACCCTCCCAACCCCGAGCATCCAGTACTTTTTGCTGTGCCCGACGCTCATCGTGTTCGGCGTCGCCGTGGTGGCCGTCCTCGCAGAGGCGTTCCTGCCCAGGCGAATTCGCTACGCGGCGCAGGTAACGCTTGCGCTCGGCGGCGTGATCGCGGCGTTCGTCGCGGTAATCGCCGTGAGCCGCTCGATTCCAAGCTCCGGGCGCGTCGCGGTGTTGGGCGCCATGGCCATTGACCGCCCGACGCTGTATCTGCAGGGCACCGTCCTGCTGGTCGCGGTGCTGGCCATCATCTTCATCGCCGAACGCACCCAGGCCAGGGCCGGCAATAAGGTCTCCGTAGGCGTCGGCAGGGCCGGTTCGGGTGGCCTGGACTCCTTTACCCCGCAGGCGTCGGCGGTGCCCGACAGTGACGCCGAACGGGAGGCCGAGCGGGCCGGAGCCGCCCAGACGGAGCTGTTCCCGCTGGCGCTGTTGTCGGTCGGCGGCATGATGGTTTTCCCCGCCTCCAACGACCTGTTGACCATGTTCGTTGCGCTGGAAGTGCTGTCGTTGCCGTTGTACCTGATGTGCGGCCTGGCCCGTCATCGCCGCCTGCTGTCGCAGGAAGCCGCGATGAAGTACTTTCTGCTGGGCGCGTTTTCGTCGGCATTCTTCCTCTACGGCGTGGCGCTGCTGTACGGCGCGACCGGCACCTTGCTGCTGACCGGAATCCGCGACGCGCTTGCCGCGCAGGGCGATACGTCGATGGCGCTGGTCGGTGTGGCGCTGCTGTCGGTCGGTCTGCTGTTCAAGGTCGGTGCCGTTCCGTTCCATTCGTGGATTCCCGACGTGTACCAGGGCGCGCCCACCCCCATCACCGGGTTCATGGCGGCCGCCACCAAGGTGGCGGCTTTCGGTGCGCTGCTGCGGGTTATCTACGTGGCGCTGCCGCCGCTGCACGATCAGTGGCGCCCGGTGCTGTGGGCCATCTCCATCCTGACCATGGCGGTGGGCACCATCACCGCGGTGAACCAGACCGACGTCAAACGGATGCTGGCCTACTCGTCGGTCGCCCACGTCGGATTCATCCTCACCGGCGTCATCGCCGACAACCACACGGGCCTGTCCGCCACGCTGTTCTACCTGCTGGCCTACAGCTTCAGCACCGTCGGCGCGTTCGCCATCGTCGGCCTGATCCGCGACGCCGACGGGGTCGAGGACGCCACGCTCTCGCACTGGGCGGGGCTCGGGCAGCGCTCCCCCATTGTGGGCGTGATGTTTTCGATGTTCCTGTTGGCCTTCGCCGGCATCCCCCTGACGAGCGGATTCGTCAGCAAGCTCGCCGTGTTCAAGGCCGCCGCCCAGGGCGGTGCCGTGCCCCTGGTGATCGTCGGTGTGGTCGCGAGCGGGGTGGCCGCCTACTTCTACGTGCGGGTGATCGTGTCGATGTTCTTCACGGAGGCGACCGAGGACACGCCGCACGTGGTGGCGCCGGGCATCTTGAGCAAGGCCGCGATCGCGGTGTGCGCCGCGATCACCGTGGTGTTGGGCATCTTCCCGCAGCCGCTGCTGGATCTGGCCGACCAGGCCGCCGAGTTGCTGCACTGACGCAGCGCGGTCAGTTCATGAACGGCCGGACGGCTAGCAGGTAGGTCAGCAACGCCGCCAGCGGGGCGACCAACGGCAGCCACGGCAGCTGCAGCGGAAACGACGTCGCAACCAACCCGGCGACCGTAAACCCCACGGCGCCAAGCGCGGTCGGCCAGCTGTCCAGCACCACGAGCGCGGTGGTGCCGGCCGCATGGCGGCACACCAGGTAGGCGGCGGCGCACAGACCGGACAGCGCGACGAATATCACCGGCGGGCTGGACAGCAGGACGGTAACGGCCGCCAACAGCACGGCAACCGTTGCGGCCCGGCGCAATACGATGCCGACCGCGACCGCGACGAGTGCGGCCACCCATCCGGCGATCGCGGATTCCTGCCAGCCGTCGGCGGCCAGCCCCACCATGAGCAGGCCGAAGGCCGTCGCGAACGCGGGCGCCCCCGCCCGCGCCAGTGTCCCGGCGCCGCCGTCAGCCACGAAGCCTCCCCCGCACCCGCCGTCGCCGATCGGGCAGCACACCCATCGACTGCTCCAAACCGCTATCGCCGGGCCACGACACGATATCGACGCCGATGGTGGCCATGTCGCGATACATCGCGGAGCGCTGCAAGGCCCACATCCGATCCACCAGGGGGTCCTGTTCGTCTTCGAACGGCGACGTGTCCAGAACGTCGACGGCCAGCACGACATGGCCCCGCTTGCGCAGATTGATCAGGGCCAAGGCGAATTCGGTGTCGAGCAGCGTGGAGAACGCGATGACGATCGCCCCGGCGGGAACCGCCGCGCGTGGCGCCAACGTGCCGGTGGTGTGTTCGAACCGGTCACCGGCGCGAAGGACGGTGTCGAGCACCCGATAGAACTGGCGCTGCCCGATGTCGGCTCCCAGCCAACGCGGCTGGTTGCCCCCGAGGGCGACGATGCCGGCCCGGTCACCATGGCGCAGTGCGGTTTGCACCACCTGCGCCGCGCCGCGAACGACGCGTTCGGTGGCCTCGGTCGCCGGCCCGGCCGGCTGCCGGTAGCCGTCGATCAGCACCACCACGTCGGCGGCGCGGTCGGTCAACCGCTGCGTCACGTGCAGTTGACCCCGGCGCGCGCTCACCGGCCAATTCACCGCCCGCAGTTGGTCGCCGGGCACGTAGAGACGAATGTCGGCATATTCCACACCCGGACCGATGTGGCGGGTCAGGTGGGCACCCAACCGGTCGAGCAGCTCGGTCTGCGGGATGGGCGTCTGTTGCGGCGGTGTCAGCGGGAACACGATCACCTCGGCGGCCCCGACGACCGCCGTCCCGGTGAGCAGCCCACCGCGGGCGATCACGTCGACGCGAACCTCAATCGAATACCGGCCCCAGCGCCGCGCGGTCGCCGTGACCGTTTTCGCTTGGCTCCCATCGGTTTCCGTGATGTCGAGTTCCATGCCCGCGATGTCGGGAACCGTGAGCCGCACGGCCGAAGCCGCGTCGTCCGTCACCCAAACCCTGATGCGTGCCTGCTCGCTCTCGAAGCAACGCTGGGTGTCGGGATCGCCGTGCACCCGAACCGTCGGCACCGGGCGCTGCCAGCTGATCGAGCACAACACGCCCAGCAGCGGCGCCGCGAAGGCGATCAGCTGCCACCGGCCGCTTATCACGGCGGCGGCCATCGCGAATCCCGCGCAGGTGGCGATCGCTCGGGCCAATTCCGATGCACGCCAGCGGAACTCGACCGCAGTGCTGCGGGTCATGCTGGCCTCATCCGGTCTCGCCGGCGCCGGCGCCGGTGCGGGGCACCGGTAGGCGGTGCAACAGCTCTGCGATGACGTCGGCACCCTGGATTTTTCGTACCCACATCTCCGGACGCAGGGTGATCCGGTGCGAGACCGCGGCGATGGCGAGCGCCTTCACGTCCTCGGGGATGACGTAATCGCGGCCGAGCAGCAGCGCGCGGGCGCGGGCGAGTTGGACCAGATCGAGTTCGGCGCGGGGGCTGGCCCCGACGGCGACCTGCGGATGGTGCCGGGTGGCGTTGGCCAGTGACACCACATAATGCAGGACGTCTTCATGCACGGTTACCTGCTCGACCGATTCGCGCATTGCCAGCAGGTCGTGGGCGTCCACCACCTGGTTGACCGTCGGTTCGGCCGAACCGCGTTCGAGGCGGCGGCGCAGCATCGACGTCTCGTCGCGCTCGTTGAGATACCGCAGTTCCAGCCGGATCGCGAACCGGTCGAGTTGCGCCTCGGGCAGCGGATACGTGCCCTCGTACTCGATCGGATTGTCGGTGGCCAGGACGATGAAAGGCTGTGGCAGCTGGTGTGTTTCGCCGTCGATGCTCACCTGCCCTTCGGCCATCGCCTCCAGCAGCGCCGCCTGGGTTTTCGGCGGCGTGCGATTGATCTCGTCGGCCAGCAACAAGTTGGTGAAGATGGGGCCGGGTCGGAACGCGAAGCGGCCGGACTGCATGTCATAGATCGTCGAGCCGAGCAGGTCGGCGGGTAACAGGTCGGGCGTGAACTGCACCCGGGTGAATTGCAGACCCAACGCTGCGGCAAACGATCTCGCGATCAGCGTCTTGCCCAGGCCGGGCAGGTCTTCGATGAGGATGTGGCCGCGCGCCAGGACCGTGGTGAGGATGAGCCGCAGCGCGGATCGTTTCCCCACCACCACGCGTTCTATCTCGTCGAGAATCGCTTCACAGTGGGCGGTCGTGGTGGCGGCCGGCAGCGTCATGGTGGGATCGCGCCTCCTGTCATACCTGCTCCAGCTTTTGCAGAATCTCTTGCAGCGCCGCACGGCCCGGACCGGGTTGGCGGTCACCGCCGCGCACCACGTTGTTGGGATTGACCCATTCCCACAGTTCCACACCGAACAGCATGCGTCCGGTTGCGTGATACGCCCCGGAGTCCTTGGATCGCCTTTGGCCAGTTGTCATCTCGTACCGGCGGGCGAGCATCGGGCGTAGATGCCTGTCCCAGTCGGCCCGTGTCGACTCCGACCACCGGATCGTCGTCTCGGTGGTGGCAAGCCAGCGGCGCAACGAATCCCCGAGATCGTCGGCGTCGGCCTCCGTGTCGGCATCGGGCCCCCGCGCCAATGCGCGACGCAGAGTGAGCAGCACCAGCGCCAGCCCCACGCCGGAGGCCGCCAACACCCAGCGTCTATCCTGCTGCGTCAGCGCCAACAGTTCGATGCCGACGATGAGGCAAACGCCAAGGGTCGTAATCTTTTTCATGCGGCACTCCGCGAACCCAGCTCGTCGAGGACCAACCGGAGGACGCCTACCGCGATGTCGCGGTGGCCCTCGTTCATCACATGGGGGCTGAACCGCGCCTCGGCGAACAGGTTCACCAATTGGACGGCGTTGTCGGCGTGCAGGGCGTGGTGCTCGACCGCGCGGGCCAGCACCTCGGTGGGGGTGTCGAATTCCCGGGGGGCGGCGCCGGGAACATGTGCGAGTTCACGTTCCATCGCGGCATAGCAGGCGATGATCGCCTCGCGCGGTTCGCGGCTCAGGTCCGTCATCTCGGCCAGACCGCGTTCGGCGGCCCGCGCCAGCGACTCCGAACGCGCCGCCGGCGCCGGCGGCTCAGCCGGTTCGTCGGCGACGACGGGTGCGGTCGGACGCCAGCGCCGTCGCGCCGTGGCGACCGTACCGCCGACGAACAACACCAACATCGCGACCGTGCAGGCAAGCAGGATCCCGAGTAAGTTCTGCGAGCCGTCGCGGGGACGGTGTTGAGGCTGCTGCTGCGGCGGCGGCGCGGACGGATTCGTCGGCGGCGCCGCACCGGTATCGGGTGGTGACGGGGCCGGCGCGACGCCGTGGCCCAGGAAGCGGGCCAGCAGCATCACGACCACGAGCCAGGCCGCGATCACGGCGAGTCCGATCAGCAACACGCGCCAGCTCGGCCGCCCCCGGCCGGTGCCGAGCATCTCGGACAGTGCCCCTGCGGTCGGCGCGGGAGCGCGGGGGTCACGCAACCGCGCGACGACGGCGATCGCGATCAGCGCGAGCGTCACGGCCAGGGCCGCTACCACGAAGGCCAGCGCCGCGCGACCGCCCGACTCGTTGCGCACCGCATCGTGACGAGCCGGAAGGTAGCCGCGCAGGGCGGCCGCGACCACGAGCAGCAGGACGATCAGGGCAACGACTCGCCCTGTCGGCTTGTCTATACCAGGCATTGGCACACCACTCGATTGGTTGCCTGCCGCCGTCGCGGCACTGACTTTTCTCATACTTGCACGTCAAGCGGCCCCAGGGCCAGGACCGGCGTCGCCGCTTATCCACGGTCGGCGGTTCATCCACAGATGGTGCGTGGGCGGTGCCTGTTCGAACTTGTGTTCGATACCGTGGGCTGTGTGGGTCCTCTGGTGAACGCGGAACTGGCGCGAGAGCGCATCTGCTCGGCGCTCGACGCGATCGATGCTGCCCACGAGGTGCTGCGCCAGACCCCGTCGGACGCGGTCGGCAATGCCTTTCGGGTCGACGTCGCCGAGCGCCTGGAGGCTCAGGACCGCGCCAATCGCGGCCTGATGTACCGGACTTTCGGCGAAATCGCCGAGCCGCCGGACGGGTCAGAGTGCGTTCCGGCGGTGCGCGGCACGCTGTGGGCGCGGCTACGCATCACTCCCAAGGAAGTCGCGCGCCGCTTTCGGCTCGCTGCGCGTCTCCAGCCGCGCCATTCGCTGACCGGCGCGCCCCTGGAACCCGAACTGCCGGCGTTGGCGGAGGCGGTGGCCGCCGGCGCGGTGGGTGAGGACCACATCCGCGCCGTCTGCGCCGCCGTGGACACCTTGCCCTCCTGCGTATCGCCGTGTGATGTGGCGGATGCCGAGCGCACGCTGGTACGGCACGCGGCCAAGCTCGACGCTGCCGTGGTCACCAAGCTGGGCCACCGGATTGCCGACTATCTCAATCCCGACGGCCGCTTCACCGACGTCGATCGCGCCCGCCGCCGTGGCGTGTACCTCGGCCCGCAGGGGCCCGACGGAATGTCGCGACTCTCCGGCCTACTGGATCCCGAGGCCAGGGCCTACTTCGAAGCCCTCGAAGCGGCGGTGCGGCCCGGGCGCCATCAGGCCCCCGACAGCGATCCCGAGACGCGCGATGACCGCACCCCGGCCCAACGCGGCCACGACGCCCTCAAGCTTGGCCTCGAAATCGCCCTCGCCTCCGGCGGTCTCAGGGCGCACCGCGGGCTGCCCGTCACCGTGATCGCCACGACCACGCTGGCCGAACTCGACCGAGCCGCGCACGCCGCGGTCGACTCGTCGATCCCGATGCCCGCGCCGGCGCACACCGGCGGCGGTTCACGACTGCCCATGCCGGATTTGATTCGCATGGCCGCCAAGGCGATTCACTATCTTGCGGTGTTCGACGAGCACACCGGCCGGCCGTTGTATCTAGGGCGTCAAAAACGCATCGCATCCGCGGACCAACGGCTCGTCTGCTACGCCCGTGACCGAGGCTGCACCCACCCCAATTGCCTCGAACCCGGCTATCATTGCGAAATTCACCACGCCCACGAATGGGCAGACGGCGGACGCACGGACGCCGACAACCTGTTCTTCGCCTGCGGATCCGACCACGGCGCGGTGGGGCGCGGCGAATGGCGCACGGCGGTGGCCGGCAACGGCCGACTCGCCTGGACCGACGGCAAGGGGCCGCCCGAGGTCAATCATGCGCACCATCCCGACGAGCTGCTGCGCGGGGATCCCGACCCGCCCGAAGGCCAGCCGGCCTAGGCAGGCGTGAAAGGCCGGAAACTGCCGTCGAGGACCTGAAGGTGACCGATGGTGCGGCCGGTGACCTTCCCGGGATCGACTAGGGCCAATTCGACTGCCGCACGGGCGAATTCATCCTCCGACGCGGTGTCATCAAAGCTGCGGGCATAGTAGGCGAGCCCCGGGGTGAGGATCGGTTTGGACGGCGACAGCGCATTAACCGCGATGTTGTGGTCCGTCAGATCGAATGCGGCGCACTGGGTCAGGTGCTCGAGCGCGGCCTTGGATCCGCCATACCCGGGCAGCACGCCACCGCTGCGGTCGGCGTACGGCCCATCGCCCGGCAGTCGCGACGCGACCGAGGTGATGTTGATGATCGAGCCGCCACCCGCCTCGATCATGTCGGGGCACACCATCTGCATCAGCTCGTAGGCCGCGAAGACGGCGATGTCGAAGTGCCGGCGATACGCGTGCAGCGGCGTGCTGACGAATCCCGGCCAGCCGGGCTTGACGGCACCCGACGGCTTGGCGGCACCCGACGGCTTGGCGGTGCCGTCACGCGGTTGCGCGCCCGGCTTCGGCGGTCGCCCGGGCGCGGTGAAGGCCGCATTGTTGACCAGAATCCCGATGGGACCCAACGCCTCTCGCGCCGACTGCACCAGCCGGGCAACCTGCTCACGGTCGGTCAGGTCCGCCCGGACCGGCAGGGCCCGCCCGCCGGCTGCCTCGATGTCGGCGACGGTCTCGCCGATGGTTCCCGGCAGCCGGTCGTCCCAGACTTCTTCGGTACGCCCGGCGACCGCCACCGCGGCACCCTCGGCGGCCAGGGCCAGCGCGACGGCCCGGCCCAGACCGCGGCTGCCGCCGGTGACGATCGCGGCGCGACCCGCAAGCCGCCCCGTCACCGCCGCACCCCGTGTACGACGATGGCGGTGGTCTGCTCCACCCACGCCTCGTCGAGCTCCTCTTCCGGACGCAGCAGCATCCGCAGCATCGTCGCTCCCCCAATCAACTCGATCAACCGGTCGGGATCCACATCGGGATGGGCTTCGCCCCGGTCAACCGCCTCCCGCAGCCGCACCCGCACCGCGGTGAACAAATCCACGAACCGCGACATCACCCGCGCGTTGAGCGCCGGGTCGGCCGTCATGTCGGCAACCAGACCGGGCAACGCGGCACGCACCACCGGGGTGGTGAACACGTCGCGGGTGGCCTCGATCATCATCCGCATGTCGGCGGCGATGTCCCCGGCCGGCGACTCCAGGGCGGTCGGGGCCGTCGGGAACGCGGCCTCGTGCACCAGCTCGGCCTTGCTCGACCACCGGCGGTACAGCGCGGATTTCGTGGTGCCGGCGCGCTCGGCGACCGCGGCCAGGCTGATGTTGGAATAGCCCGTTTGGACAAGCAGTTCCGCGGTCGCCGAAAGGATCGCGGAGTCGATACGCGGATCGCGCGGGCGGCCGGCGCCGGAGGCCTTGTCAAGGCCGGACGGGTCTGCTTTCATAACGCTACCTACCGTATCGTAATTGCCTCAACGAAGGAGGCACCTTATGGCAACAGAACCGGCGGTCGACAACGTCGACCGGCTGCAACGCTCCAGCCGCGACGTCAGCACATTGCCGACGGTCATGTCACGCTGGCTCTCCACCGTACTGCCGGACGCCGCAAATCCCGAGGTGACCGTGGAAAGCGGCGTGGATTCGACGGGCATGTCGTCGGAAACGATCATCCTGACCACCCGCTGGCAACAGGACGGCCGGCCGACCGAACAGAAGCTGGTGGCGCGGGTGGCCCCCACCGCCGAGGATGTGCAGGTCTTCCCGACCTACCGGCTCGACCACCAATTCGACGTCATCCGCAAAGTGGGTGAGCTCACCGACGTGCCCGTGCCCCGGGTGCGCTGGCTGGAGAACACCGGCGACGTCCTGGGCACACCGTTTTTCGTGATGGACTACGTCGAGGGCGAGGTGCCGCCCGACGTCATGCCGTACACCTTCGGCGGCAACTGGTTTGCCGACGCGCCCGCCGAGCGGCAGCGCGAACTGCAGGACGCCACCGTCGGCGTCCTGGCCACGTTGCACTCGATCCCGAACGCGCAGAGCACATTTGGCTTCCTCACCGAGGGGCAATCCGGCGACACCGCGCTGCGCAAGCACTTCAACTGGGTGCGGTCCTGGTATGACTTCGCGGTACCCGACATCGGGCGATCACCGCTACTGGAGCGGACCTTCGACTGGCTGGAGGCCAACTGGCCGGCCGCGGCGGCCGCCGCCGAGCCGGTGCTGCTGTGGGGTGACGCCCGGGTCGGCAACGTGCTGTACCACGATTTCCGGCCGGTGGCGGTGCTGGACTGGGAGATGGTGACGTTGGGTCCGCGCGAGCTGGACGTGGCGTGGATGATCTTCGCGCACATGGTCTTTCAGGAGCTGGCCGGCCTAGCCACCCTGCCCGGGCTACCCGGGGTGATGCGCGAGGAGGACGTGCGCGCCACCTACGCGCGGCTGGCCGGAGTCGAAGTCGGCGACCTGCACTGGTTCTACGTGTACTCCGGCGTGATGTGGGCGTGCGTGTTCATGCGCACCGGCGCCCGGCGGGTGCACTTCGGCGAGACCGAAAAGCCCGACGACGTCGAATCACTGTTCTATCACGCCGGATTGATGCGCAGGCTAATCGGTGAGGGGTTGATCGGCGAGGGCCCAATCGGAGAGGACCAATAATGCTCGGACCGCTCGACGAGTTCCCGGTACATCAGATCCCCCAGCCGATCGCCTGGCCGGGCTCCTCGGACCGCAACTTCTACGACCGCTCCTACTTCAACGCCCACGACCGCACCGGCAACATCTTCGTGATCAGCGGCATCGGCTACTACCCCAACCTCGGGGTCAAGGACGCGTTCCTGCTCATCCGGCGCGGGGATACCCAGACCGCCGTTCATGTTTCGGACGCCATCGATCAAGACCGGCTCAACCAGCACGTCAACGGCTACCGCGTCGAGGTCATGGAACCGCTGCGCAAGCTGCGCCTCGTGCTCGACGAAACCGAAGGCATCGCAGCCGATCTCACGTGGAATGGCCTGTTCGACGTCGTGCAGGAACAACCGCACATCCTGCGCTCGGGCAACCGGGTCACCCTGGACGCGCAGCGCTTCGCGCAGCTGGGCAGCTGGAGCGGGCACATCGTCATCGACGGCGAGCAGATCACCGTCGACCCCGACACCTGGCTGGGCAGTCGCGACCGGTCCTGGGGCATCAGACCGATCGGCGAGGCCGAGCCCGCGGGCCGGCCCGCCGACCCGCCCTTCGAGGGGATGTGGTGGCTCTACGTACCCATGGCATTCGACGATTTCGCCATCGTGCTCATCATCCAGGAAGAGCCCAACGGGTTCCGCTCGCTCAACGACTGCACCCGCATTTGGCGCGACGGGCGCGTCGAGCAGCTGGGCTGGCCCCGGGTCAAGATCCACTACCGCTCCGGGACCCGCATCCCGACCGGCGCGACGATCGACGCCACCACCCCGGACGGGACCCCGGTCCACTTCGACGTCGAGTCCAAGCTGCCGGTGCCCATTCACGTCGGCGGCGGCTACGGCGGCGACTCCGACTGGATCCACGGCACCTGGAAGGGCGAAAAGTTCGCCGAGCGGCTGACGTACGACATGACCGACCCGGCCATCGTCGGCCGCGCGGGGTTCGGCGTGATCGACCACGTCGGCCGCGCGGTCTGCCGCGACGGCGACGGCGAGCCGGTCGAGGGTTGGGGCCTCTACGAGCACGGCGCGCTGGGCCGCCACGACCCGTCCGGGTTCAAGGATTGGCTGACGGTCGCGCCCTAGGTCAGCGGCGGTAATTCAGCGGCGGTAGGCCGCGCCCGGGTGGTCGTCGGGCAGCAGCGGCCCCCCGGCGCCGAGCCGCTGGCGCAGCGTGGAACGCGGCGGCCGCTCGGGGACGCGTCCCCGCCGACGCAGCTCGGGGACAACGAACTTCGCGAAATCGACGAAGGTGCCCGGGGTCGTCACGTAAGCCAGGTTGAACCCGTCGACGTCGGCCTCGGTGACCCACCGCTCGAGTTCGTCGGCCACCTCGGTCGGCGAACCCACCAGCACCGGGCCGCGGCCGCCGATCCCGATCTCGTCGGCCAGCTCGCCCACCGTCCAGGCGCGTTCCGGCGCGGCGGTGGTGAACGAGGCCAGCGCCGAGCGGTTGGCGTCGGTCTCTACGTATTTCAGCGGTTCGCCGGGGTCGAGTTCGGCCAGGTCGACCCCGGTCCAGCCGCCGAACAACGCCAGCGCTGCGGCGCGGCTGACATACCGCCGGTATTCAGCCAGCTTGGCGACGGCCTCGTCGTGGGTCGCGGCGACCACCGGGGTCACCATGGTGAACACCTTGATCGAGCGTGGGTCGCGGCCCAGCTCGGCGGCGGCGGTCCGCAACGCGCGCACCGGACCGCGAACGATCTGCGGCGTCGGGCCCGAGACGAAGACCGCCTCGGCGTGGGCCGCCGCGAACCGCACGCCCCGCGCCGACGCGCCCGCCTGAAACAGCACCGGGGTGCGTTGTGGCGACGGCTCGCACAGGAACGGACCGGGCACCGAGAAGTAACGGCCCTTGTGCTCGATGTCGTGCACCTTGGCCGGGTCGGTGAAGACGCCCCGCTGCGGGTCGCGCACCACGGCGTCGGCCTCCCACGACCCCTCCCACAGCTTGTAGCAGACCTCGAGGTACTCGTCGGCGATCTCGTAACGCTGGTCGTGCGGGATCTGGGCGTCCAGGCCCAAATTCCTTGCGGCGCTGTCCAAATAGGACGTGACGATGTTCCACGCCACCCGGCCGCCGGTCAGGTGGTCCAGCGTCGAGAGCCGGCGGGCCAGCGCGTAGGGCTGCTCGTAGGTCAGCGACAGGGTGATCCCGAAGCCGAGGCCCTCGGTCACCGCCGCCATCGCCGAGACCGCGGCCGTGGGGTCGTTGACCGGAAACTGGGCGGCGTCGACGACCGCAGCCTCGCGCGAGCCGCCGTACACGTCGTAGACCCCGAGCACGTCGGCGAGAAACAACGCGTCGAATCCGCCGGTCTCCAGGATGCGGGCCAGCTCGGTCCAATAGCCCAGCTCCCGGTACCGGTAGCCCTGATCGTCGGGATGCCGCCACAACCCCGCGGACTGATGCCCGACACAGGCCATGTCGAAGGCGTTGAGAAAGATCCTGCGCGGCGCACTCACCCGATGTCATCCTCACGCGTCTCGCGCGCCGCGTACGCGGCGGCAATCGTGATCGCCGCCAGCACCGCGAAGTACGCCACGATCAGCCACGGCCGGCCACCGCCGACCACCAACAACGACGCGGCGATCAACGGCGCGAACCCTCCCGACAGTACGGCACCGATCTGATAACCCAGCGACGCGCCGCTGTAGCGCACCCGGGTGCCGAAGAGTTCGGCGAACCAGGCCGCCTGCGGGCCATACATCGCGTCATGAACAACGTTGACGCCGAACACGATTGCCAGCACGACCCATAGCGCCGACCCGCTGCCGGCGGCCAGGAAGAACAACGCCAGGGCAACGACCCCGGCCAGCGCGCCGAACAGATACGGTGGCCGCCGCCCCACCCGGTCCGACAGCAGCGCCCAGCCCGGCGTGCTGAGCAACCCGAGCGCCGAGGAGACCAGCACCGCGATCAGACCCTCCGCGCTGCCCTTGCCGAATGAATCCTGAAGATAGCTAAGCGAATACGTCGTCAACAAAACGAAAAGCCCGATCTGCGACAGCCGCAATCCGGTGGTGATGACCACGTTGCGCGAGTCGGTGCGCAGCACCTCCACTATCGGCAGCCGGGCCAGCTCGTCGCGCCGCTTGAGCCGCTCGAAGATTTCCGCATCGGTCAGCTTCAGCCGGACGAACAGGCCGATGCCGACCAGAAAAACGCTGAGCAGGAACGGGATTCGCCATCCGTAGGTGAGGAAGGCCGGCCCGGTGACCTTGCGCGCGAGGAAGAACACCGAGGTCGCCAACAGCATGCCGGCCGGCGAGCCCAACTGGGTGAAGCTGCCGAACAATCCGCGACGATCGGGCGGTGCGTGCTCCACCGAGAGCACGGCGGCGCCACCCCATTCGGCCCCCACGGCCAGGCCCTGCACCACCCGCAGGGTCGCCAGCAGCGCCGGCGCCAGCAGCCCGGCCGCGGCATAGGTCGGCAGCGCTCCGATCGCGGTGGTGACCAGACCCATCACCACCAACGCGCCCACCAGAACCGCCTTGCGGCCCAACCGGTCGCCGAAGTGCCCCGACAGCACCGCACCGAGGGGCCGGGCCCCGAATCCGGCGGCGTAGGTGGCGAACGAGGCCAGTGTCCCCGCGGTCGATGAGATATTCGGGAAGAAAAGCGGTTTGAAGACCAACGCCGACGCGGTCGCGTACAGGTAGAAGTCATACCACTCGATGGTGGTGCCGATCATGCTGCCCAGCGCCACGGTGCGCAGGTTCGGCGCGGCGCCGGCGACCACGGCTGAACTGGCAGGACTGGCGGCAGAACTGGTGACGGGGCTTTCGGAAAGCACGTGGTGGCAGCGTAATTAACATAGCGAGCTAGGCATATGTTTGCCATCGCCGTGAGCCAAACGCCGGCGACCAGCTTGTAAGAAATTGCCATGAAATGCGCAGAAATGCGGTTCACTAGACCGCGTGTCGAATCCGCCGCGCATTGTCGACGTTGTCGTCGTCGGTGCGGGCTTCGCCGGACTTGCCGCGGCGCGCGAGCTGGCACGGCAAGGCCACGATGTGGCGGTTTTCGAGGGCCGCGACCGCGTCGGCGGACGGTCCCTGACCGGCAGCGTCGCCGGATTGCCGGCCGATCTAGGCGGCACGTTCGTCGGGCCGACCCAGGACGCCGTACTGGCGATGGCCGCCGAACTCGACGTCCCGACCACCCCGACGCATCACGACGGCAAGAACCTGATCCATTGGCGCGGGTGGACGCACGCGTATCACGGCACCATCCCCAAGCTTTCGCTGACCGGCCTGCTGGATATCGGCCGGCTGCGCTGGCAATTCGACAGGATCGCGCGCAGCGTCCCGCTGGCGGCGCCGTGGGACGCCCGCCGCGCGCGTGAACTCGACGGCCTGTCGCTCGGCGGCTGGTTGCGCTCGGTGCGTGCGACGGCTTCCTCGCACGACCTGCTGGCGATCGTGGCGCGGGTGACCTGGGGATGCGAACCCGACGACGTGTCGATGCTGCACGCCGCCCGCTACGCGCACGCGGCCGGCGGGCTGGACCGGCTGCTCGACGTCGAGGACGGCGCCCAACAGGACCGCTTCCCCGGTGGCACGCAACAGATCGCCGAGGCGGCGGCCGCCGAACTGGGCACCCGGGTGGTGCTCAACGCCCCGGTGCGGCGGATCGAGCGGCACGGCGCGGGCGTCACCGTCACCACCGACCTCGGCGAGACCGAGGCCGGGTTCGTCATCGTCGCCATCCCGCCGGCTCACCGCGCCTCCATCGAGTTCACTCCCCCGCTGCCCGCCGAGTACGAGCAACTCGCCCGGCACTGGCCGCAGGGCCGGCTCAGCAAGGCCTACGCCGCCTACTCCACGCCGTTTTGGCGGACCAACGGGTTTTCCGGGCAGGCGCTGTCCGACGAGGGCCCGGTCTTCATCACGTTCGACGTCAGTCCGCACCCGGACGGACCGGGCATCCTGATGGGTTTCGTCGACGCCCGCTCGTTCGACTCGCTACCCAGCGATCAGCGTCGCCGCGACGCGTTGCGCTGCTTTGCAACGCTTTTCGGAGACGACGCGCTCAAGCCCTTGGACTACGTCGATCACCGTTGGGGCGCAGAGGAATTCGCGCCGGGCGGCCCCACCGCCGCGGTGCCGCCGGGATCGTGGACCCGGTTCGGGCCGTGGCTGCGCGAACCGGTCGGGCCGATCCACTGGGCCGGCACCGAAACCGCCGACGAGTGGACCGGTTTCCTCGACGGGGCGATTCGCTCCGGGCAGCGCGCGGCCGCGGAGATCACCGCGCTGCTATGAGCTGATCCGGCGGGTGGCCGCGTTGCGCATCGCCGTTTCGGCGAGCGCGCGCAGCTGGCGGTTCACCTCGCGGGGGTGTTCGAGCATCGAGCAGTGCCCGCCGGGCAGTTCGACCAGGTCGATCAGGTTGGGCACGCTGCGCGCGATCCTGCGGGACTGGCTGATCGGGGTGAGCCGGTCGCGTTCGCTGCCGATGACCAACGTCGGGACGGTCAATCCGTCCAGGTCGAGATAGCGCGACCCGAGAGACGCGACCAGCGCCCTCGCGCACCCCGCCCGTCCGGCCGGTGAGGTGTTCTCGAAGAGCTCGTAGACAAGCCTGGCGATGCCCGGATCGGCGTCTCGTCCGGTGGCCAGCATCGCCACCACATAGCGGCTCGGGATGCGGGCGGGACCGGGCACCGCGAACCCACCGAACGCATTGATCAGGGTGCGGCCGGCCAGAACCCGGGCCGGCGACAACCCGTAGGGCACCGGCAACAGCTGCACCTTGCGGATCAGATCGCCGGTGGTGGTGTTGATCAGCGCGACCGCGTCCGCGCGCCGGGGAACCTTGTGGCGGTAGCGCTCCGACCACGCCGCGATGGTGATGCCGCCCATCGAGTGGCCGGCCACCACGGCGCGTTCGTGCGGCGCCAAGGTCGCATCCAGCACCGAATCCAGGTCGGAGGCAAGGTGTTTGATGCTGTAATTGTTGGCTCGCGGCAAGCCACTGCGGCCGTGGCCTCGATGATCGAAGGCGATCACCCGGTAGTCGTGGGACAGGTCGGCGATCTGATACGCCCACGCCCGGATGGCGCAGGTGATGCCGTGCGTCAAGACGATCGGATAACCGTCGGGCGGCCCGAACACCTCCGCGTGCAACCGGGTGCCGTCGGCCGCCCGGACCGTGACGGTCTCACTGGGCGGCAGCCGGTCGGGGAACGGGTCAACCGGGCGGGCCGATCGTCGAGCACTCATCACCGCTCCCCCCTCCAACGCGGCGCCGTTGCCGCAGCTGAGGATGGGACGATTTTATCCCTAAGTTCGGTTCGCTTTTGGTAAATCCGGCAAACGATTCTTATGAGACGCTTAGACTCGTGTCGGGGTTGTCGCGCCGGGCATTCTTCGCGGCCGCGACCGGCGTGGCCGGTGGCGCGCTGGCCGCCGGGTGCGCACCGAACCAACCGACACCCGCCACGGGCCGCCCGTCCGCTCGGCCCGCGCCGGACACCACCTCGATCCTCGTCGTCGGCGCCGGGATGGCGGGTTTGTCGGCCGCCCGCAGCCTTGCCGACGCCGGGCGCCCGGTTCGCGTCATCGAAGCCCGCGACCGCATCGGTGGCCGGGTCTGCACCGACCGCGGCTGGGGCACGCCCCTGGAGCTGGGCGCCTCGTGGATCCACGGCACGACGGACAACCCGCTGACCGAGCTGGCCCGCCGGGCGCGATCGCAACTGGTAAGCACCGACTATTACGGGTGGGTCAGGCTCGCGGTCGATCCCGCGCTACAGCCGCTGGATTACCAGAGCGCAACCTGGCGATCGTTTGTCGAACGGGCGCGCGGTCTGCGCGACGCGACAAGCCTGGGCGCCGCGGTGCAAGCCGCCGCCGACGGCGCACGGCTGTCCGCATCCGACCGCGCCCAGCTGGCCTTCTATCTGACCACGGAGATCGAGGACGAATACGCCGCCGACGCGAATCAGCTTTCGGCCGCCACCTTCGACAAGGGCGATTACGCCGGCGGCGACCAGGACGTCATCATCAACGGCTATGACGCCCTGCCCAATTCGCTTGCCGAGGGGCTGACCATCGAACTCAACACGCCGGTCACCGCGATCGTGCAACGCGATGACGCAGTCATCGTGCGGGCCAAAGACAAGTCGTTTCGGGGTCCGGCCGCGATCGTCACCGTTCCCCTCGGCGTGCTGAAATCCGGTGCGATCGCCTTCGATCCGCCGCTGCCCGACGCGCACGCCCGGGCCGTGACCGCCCTGGGCTTCGGCGCATTGTCCAAGAGCTTCTTTCGCGTGGACCAGCGAACGTGGAAGGTAGACAACGCTTTTTACCAGTACCTCGGGCCCGAAGGCGGGCTGTGGTCACAGTGGTTCACCCTGCCCGGCGATGCGGGCCCAATCGTGTTGGCGTTTAACGGCGGCGAGCGCGGGCGATTCGTGGAGTCGCGCGCGCCCGGGGACGTGCTGGCCAGCGCGCTGCCCGTGGCCCGCCGGCTCTTCGGCGACAACATCTCGCTGACCGAGGTCCGGACCTCGAACTGGACCGTCGACCCGTACGCCCTCGGCGCCTATTCGTTTCACCCGCCCGGCTCCGGCCTCGACGACCGGCGCCGGCTACAGCAACCGATCGGTGACCGGCTTTACCTGGCGGGTGAGGCGGTGGGCGTCGACAATCCGGCCACCGCCGCGGGCGCGCTGGCCAGCGGGCGCTATGCCGCCGATCAGCTCCTTCATCGACTGAACGGTTGAGCCGGCCGGCTTGGCCGTCAGGAGGATGCGGCCTGCTGCCTCAGCGTGGTGTGCGGGCTTTGGCCATAGGTCTGCCGATAGAGCACCGCGAATCGACCGGTGTGCGCGAAGCCCCACCGCTGGGCGATCTCGGTAACGGTCGAGGCGGGGGTCGTCGCTGTCATCAGCTCTTGATGGGCGCGGCTGAGCCGGACGCGGCGCATGTATTCGGTCGGAGTCGTGTCGAGCTGTCGCCGAAAGAGGTACTGCACCGCCCTTGGGGTCAGGTGCACCGCCGCCGCGACCTCGTTGATGCCGATGTCTTCGGCGGTGTGGCGGTGGATGAAAGACACTGCCTCCTTGAGGGTTTCGGGCAGGGCGAGATCGCTGGCCGGGTCGTGTTCGGTGAGGTTGGACGGGTAGCACTCGAGCAGCGCACCGGCCACCAGGTTGGCCATACCCGCCGCGATCCGCGGCTGCGCGGCGGTGTCGGCGGAAGTCAACGTCGCCACCACATAGTCCAGGGCTCGGTGCCATGCCCGCACGGCCGCACGGGAGCGCGGGCGCCAATTCAAGAACCGGGTCTGCTGCCCCAGCGACGAATGCCAGTCCGCGGCGACTCTCTGCAACGCTTCCGCCTCGACCTTGATCACGTCGAAACGCGCGCTATTGCAGTGCAATACGCACGACATGCCATGCGCGACGAGAATGGGGAAGTCCGTGGTCGCCAGCGGACCGCCCGCGACGCTCAACGATCCCGCACGCGGCTGGACCACCACGATGGTGTCGGATGCCGGGATCTCGAGGGTCGAACGACCCTGGATCATCACCTCATCGACCGTCAACAGACCGGCATCACTGCGCCGATGTGACATCGCGGCGTGAGTGGTGAGCCCGGAGATGCGCCAGCCCGGTTGATACGCGCCGGCGAAGAACCGCCGCGCGGCCTGTGCGTCGACAGTGCGAAACTGCTTGTATTGCACAGCGGCTGGGCGGATCGCCGGTTCGGACTCACGGCCGAGCACCGGACGTGCGGGACAATAACCGGACCCGGGCCCCTCGTCCGATTCCCCGACGAGCCCCACTGCCGGCTTCGCGGGTTTGCGGGCGGCCTCACTCGTCACGGTGGTCATGGCCGGCCTGGATGCTTTGCGTTCGGGCCTCGCATCATTGCCTCATCGCGCCGTCGATGGTGCAGCGATCCGGTCCTGCGGCCCGACGGTTTCGTAAATGTTCAGTGTGTCGAGCGCAATTCGCGGCCACGCGAACCGCGACACGGCGCGGCTACGGCCCGACGAACCCATGCTCTTGGACTGAAAGCGCTGGCCGAGAAGCCTTCTCGCCGCCGCGGCCAACGCGACGGGATTCTCCGGCGGCACCACCAGACCGGTGATGTCGTCGAGCACGATGTCGGCCAGCACACCCACACTGGCCGCGACCACCGCCACCCCGCTGGACATGGCCTGCAACACGGCGGTGGCCCGGGGCGGTTGACGGGGCGTGCATGCCACCATGTCGGCGGACCGGATGAACTTGGGTAGTTCGGCATCGGCGACCCGGCCGGCGAAGCGCACGCGGTCGTCCACGCCCAGCTCCGACGCGAGACGTTGCAGCTGCGCACGTGCATCATCGTGGCCGCTGCTATTGGCGTCGTTTTCGACGATCAACAATTCGGCGCCGCGCACCTTGGGCAGCGCACGGATTGCGATATCGAGGCCATTGCACCACAACGGATTTGGCGCCACCAGCAGGATACGTTGCAGCCCGTTACGCGATAATGCCGGACCAGTCGGACTGTAGCGCTCGGCGTCAACACCGCACGTCAAAGTGGACACCCTGGCCCGGCGGTGACGCAGTCGGGTAAGCGCATCGGCGTCGACGCTGCTCTCGCCCGTCACCCAGGTAGCGCTGCGCGCCAGGAGCGGTTCCACGCGCTCCCGTTCGTTCCGTTCCGGCCCGGCGTGGCCACGCGATGTCGCGGCCAAACCCAAAAAGGTCTGCACGGTCGGGATGTGTCGACGGCGCGCGGCCAGCTGGGCGGCCAAGCCGCCCAGCCAGCCGTAGGCGTGTACGACGTCTGGAGGCTCGGTCGACCAGATCCGGTCCAAAGTCGCCGCCCACTCCCCCACATCGGGCAGCACGTCAACCGGTGATGCCGCCTTGCGGGGACCGACGGGAACCGAGATGCGGTGGTAATTGGCCTCGGCGGCCACTTGCGCGGAACGCCGGCTGGCTCGTCGCAGGCAGATAGTGGCGTTGTGGCCCTGGGCCGCCAGCGCGGCGCATAGCTGCTCCGGGTCCTCCCCGACGACGTCGTCGCCACTGACAATTGCCACCCTCAACTGCTATTCCCTCCGCGCCACCGTCCTTCTGCCAACACCAGATGGCATACCCTGCGCGGAAATCGCGAAACGGCTGCGACGGCCTCTTCGCCTGCAGGCCCGAGGTTCGCCACGTGGACTAGAGGTAAGCGCTAAACCGGGATCGCCCGGGACTGCGGCGTGGGTCGGCAAGGTGGAGACTTGAGGGATGCAGACTCACGGGCACGGCACCGCCGTTGAGCTGGTGGCGCTGCTGGCGTCGGCGGGTGGCCTGGAAGCCCTGTCGACGGTCTTGCGCGATCTGCCCCCGGACTTTCCGGCCGCCGTCGTCGTGCAACAACACCTGGGGGGCCACACCAGCGTCCTGCCCACCATCCTGGGCCGACTGACGGATCGTCCGGTCGGCTGGGCGCGCCAGGGACAGGCCCTCACACCGGGACAGGTGGCGGTCTGCCCGCCGGGAATGCTGTTGGAAGTCACCGTCGATGGCCACTTCCGGCTGCACAGCGGGGTCAACCACGGGACCCAGGGGTCGGACGTGCTGCTGACGTCCATGGCCAGTTCGTACGGACCGAGGAGCGTTGCCGTGGTGCTGTCGGGGTCGGGACACGACGGGGCGGCGGGCACCGTCGCGATGAAGGATGCCGGTGCCATCGTCATCGCCGAAAGTCCGGCGACGGCGCAGTACCCGTCGATGCCGCTAGCCGCCGCGCGCGCCGGCGCCGACCTGGTGTTGGACATCGACGAAATCGGGCAGGTCTTGGTCGGCATCGTCGGTGGGGCACCGCTACCCCAACAGCGGAAATCACCGGCACCCCAGGCTATGGACGTCGGCGCGGCCATTGCCACCACCTACGGCGTTCTCGACGGCTTACCCCCGAAGTTTGGCAGCAACACTGCGGCGGCCCGGGGCGAGCTCGCCCGACGGCGGGCGGCAGAACTGCAACGCAGGCGGCGGGAGCTAACGGTGGGATTGGGCGCCACGCAGGAGACGGTTGCCTTGGCTCGACGCAGGGCCCAGGAATCACGGTCCCGCGCGCAACTAGCTCATCAGGCCGCCGAGGAAGCATCCGTCCGGTGGCCGAATCGGTTGTCGCACCACCAGATCACGGGTAACTAACCGACAACCTCCATCAGCAGCAGCGCCCCGCCAACCGTCCCCTCGCTGGAGCGGAACGACGTGCACGTGATGCGCACCGTGGCCGGACGGCCACGCCGGTTGACGGCGTCCACCACCACGTGACCGGAGCTCTCCGGGTCGACAAAAGCGTTGCCGATCAAGGGCCGCACGGCATCAAGCGGCAGGCCGATGTCCAGGTTGGTCAGCCTTGACCCCGTCGCTTCGTCGGCCCGCAGCCCCCAGAGCTCCTCACAGCCGCGGTTCCACAGGATCACCTTCATTTCCCGGTCGACCACCACCATGCCCATCCGAACGGAGTCGATCAGCGAATCCTGGAAATGCTTGGCTTCGTCCAATTCCAGGCTGCGCTCGCGCAACATCTCGTTGATGGTGTGCAGTTCGTCGTTGGTGGACTGCAGCTCCTCGTTCATGGTCTCGAGTTCTTCGTTGGTCGACTGCAGTTCCTCGTTGGTGGTCTCGAGTTCCTCGACCGTGGATTGCAATTCCTCGTTGGTGGTCTCGAGTTCCTCGTTAGTGGATTGCAGCTCTTCGTAAGCCGCCTCGAGTTGCCGATTGGTTTGGACGACCTTGTCCAGCAGCGCGCGCGTCGCGGTGACGTCGAAGAACACGATCGACACCCCGAGCAAGCCGTTCTCGGCGTCGACGAGGGGGTTGACGTGGATCTCGAACCACACCGTTTCGGCACCCGGCCGCTGCCACTTGACGTCCTGGATCCGCGCCGAGCGCCGCTCCACCTTGGCCTGCTCCAGATATGCACGAAGCTCCACCGGACGGTAGGACACCTCGAGATCACGCAGCAGCCGGCCGATGTCGCGGGCCGAGAGCCCGAAGATGGTCTCGGCCTGCTGGTTGATCATGGCGACGGTGTCCTCGCCGGTGACCACGATCTGGGCCACCGGACTGGCGCGAAATGCCAAGTCGCGCACCGTCGTCAACCCCGGCAGGTCCACGTTGCGCTCGTAGAACGCCGCATTGGGATCGTAGCGATCCACTCCGCCGTGAGTTCCGGCCACCTTGCGAAAGATCCGGTGTTTGAGGTTCACCGGAGTGAATCTTTCTCCGTGGCTGAGCAACATCTCGGCGTGCCCGAGAAACAGCGTGCCCTGCGGGGAGAGGGCGAAATGCAGACGCCCCAACACGTTTCGTTGCGTCTCCGCGTTGAGATACATCAGGCTGTTGCGGCACACCAGCAGATCCACGCGCGAGATCGGCGCGTCCTTGACCAAGTCGTTGCGGCCGAAGATCACCGCGCGCCGCAGGTCTTTGTGAAAAGCGTAGCGGCCGTTGAGCTGTTCGAAATAGCGCCCCAACAGATCCGGCGGTACGGATTCGACCGCCTTGGCGTCGTAGGAGGCGGCCCGCGCCTCGCTGAGCGCGTCCTCGTCGACATCGGTGGCGTAGATCTTGACCCGTTCCCGGAACCCGTCCGGTCCTAATGCCTCGGCGAAGAGCATGGCCAGCGTATAGGCCTCCTGCCCCGAGGCGCAGCCGGCGCTCCACACCCGAATCGGATCGGCGGGGCCGCGCTCGGCCAGCAACCGCGGTATGACCTCGGCGCTGATGAACTCCCACGCATCGGGGTCACGGAAGAACGAAGTGACGTTGATCAGGACGGTGTTGAACAGCGCGGTGAATTCATCGGAACTGGCCTGCAGGAAATCGAGGTAGTCGTCGAACGCGGCGTAGCCCGCCTGGTCCATCCGGTGCCGGACGCGCCGCATCAGTGAGGTGCGCTTGTAGCCGGTGAAGTCGAATCCGCGCGAATCCCGCATATACCGCAACAGGGCTTCGAAAGCCTCGTCAGTCGTGGATTCCATGCACGTCCCGTCGATAACGATTTACCGAAGGACATGAACACTACTCGCGGTCAGAACTGGTTTTCCTGACCGATCAAAGCCCACACGGTTTTGCCCGACGACGTCGGGGTCGCGCCCCACGCCCGGCACAACGCGGCGACGATGGCCAGCCCAGAGACGATGTCGGCGCCGAGGGCGGCGTCTTCGTGCCGCCCGGGCAGGCGAGAACTGTTGTCCTCCACGGCGACCGTGACGGTGTCTTGGTAGCTCTCGACGATCAACACCGGTGCACTCCGCGTGTGGTCGAGAACGTTTTCGACGAAGACGGTGGCCAGCGTGGCAGCGACCGGGATCACCTCGCCGATGTCCCACTGGGTGAGCCATTCGCCGATCACACTGCGCGCAACCTCGAGGCTGCTGATGTTTCGTGCCAGGCTGGCGCGGGCCCGGCGTCGCACTCGCAGGGACTGACTCGCCACGGCGTCCAGGGCGATCTCGCGGGTGGCATGTATCGGCACATACCGGGTCACCCCGGCCGAGCTCATCGCGCGCCGCACCTGCGGGGCGGAAGCAACCAGCAGGATCGGCACATCGGGCCAGACGCTGACGTGCCAGCGAGCGCTGGTGAACACCGTCCACGCGGAGGCCGATGGCGCATGCAGGCCGTTGATGTCGACAATCACCGCGCGGGGTTCGTCGATCGCGGCCTTGATGACCGCGTCACGGATGGTCCGATAGGTCGAGCTGTCGAGTACCCCCGCCACGGTCAGGATCGGCAGGTCTTGAGACGTCTTTCGCTCGATCCGGACAGTCGGTCGGTCGCCGGTCATCCAGCTTCACCCTCTTGCTGGGCGGTGGTCGAGAGCCGGTCGCTGAGCAGGGTCAGCGCGCGCTCGGTCTCCTCCGCAATCGCCGTGTAGCGCCGCACGAGCAGCTCGGTTCCAGCTTTGGCGGCCATGCCCCGGGCCAGCCTGGCCTTTTCCTGCAGGCTGCGCACCGCGATCCACATCGCCCCCTCGAGTTCGGTGTCCCGCGCGCCCAGCAGGGCCTCGGCCGTCCACGCGTGGCCCACCTGGCAGCGGAAATTGCCCTCGCTGACGGAAACCAGCGAGCCATTGCAGTCGGGGCAGGTGTAGCCCGACGGTGATCCCAGTTTCTCGGTATCGAAATCGGTCGCGAACCGCGACATCATGGCGATGCGGTTCTCGAGCTCCATCGCGGAGTCGCGCTCCATGTCGGAATCCTCTATCTCTCGGTGCGACAGCTCTTTGAGGACCGCGCCGATGCCGGCCGCCGGCGACTGCCGATCCACCACGCCGGCATCAACGGCGTTGGTCGGCATCGCCGGGAACAACGCGTCCTCGGGTGACTGGCCGATGGTGGTTCCGCCGCGCGAACGGATGGCGCCCAGTCCCAGCACGCCGTCGTCGAGCACGCCGGAGAGCAACACGCCGATCGCGCGGGGCCCGAAGTTCAATGCCACCGAGCGAAACAAGGCATTGATCGCCGGGCGGTGGCCGTTCTCGGTCGGCCCCTGGGTCAGCAGCACGCGATGATCGGCGACCAGCAGATGGCGGTCCGGCACACCGACGTAGATGCGGCCGGGCTCCAGCGCTGCGCCGTCTTGGGCAGCTACCGCCGGCAGCGGACCGCTGCGGTCGATGATGCGGGCGAGGATGCTGGGCGCACCCGCGGGCACATGAAGCACCATCAGATACGCGTACGGCACGTCCGGCGAGAGGCCGGCGGCGAGGTTGGACAGCGCTTCCACGCCGCCGGCCGATGCGCCGATCGCCACCACGCCTTGCAGGGCGCCGACCTCAGCCGTCTGAACCACCACTTTCGACTACCCCTATCGATGGTAGGTAATCGGCCGGCCGCTGAATAGCGGCCGCCGACGAGCTGCCCGACCGGTTCGTCGAGGACTTCGCCGCCGCCCTGGCGCGGCACCGCTGCTGGGAACGGCGCACGGACCCGGTGCCGGCCTGAGCAGGTTTTTGAACCGGCCGAGGCGGGCACTACTGACGAAGATGTCTGTGGACAGGAGGATGAATCATGCCGCGTTCCTCGATCAAGAACGAAAAGATGTATCAGGACTTGCGCAAGAAGGGCGACTCCAAGGAGAAGGCCGCGCGCATCTCGAACGCCGCCGCCGGCCAGGGCAAGTCGAAGGTCTCCCGCAAGGGCGGCAAGTCGGGGTCTTACCAGGACTGGACCGTGCCGGAGCTCAAGAAGCGCGCCAAAGAGCTTGGCATGTCCGGCTATTCGAGCCTGAGCAAGGACAAACTGGTCGCCAAGCTGCGGAATCACTGACCCGTCAGGCCGAGTCGGTCGACCAGTACCAGAAACGCGACCGCGTAGTCGTTGTCGACGGTCTGCGCCCGAATGGCTTCCCAGTCCAGACGTTCGCGCACCGCGCGGACCGCGGGCAGCAATTTGGCGAAGTCGCAGTGGTGCTCGCCCAGCGAGCGCAGCTGTTGGACCAGCACCATGGTGGGAGGCAACACCGGCATGCGGATCGCCAGCACGTCGCGTTGTTCGGCCCTGTTCAGCGTGTCGGCGTCCACGGGCACGCCATTGAT
The DNA here is from genome assembly GCF_001673415.1 of Mycobacterium sp. 1165196.3. Taxonomy (NCBI): domain Bacteria; kingdom Bacillati; phylum Actinomycetota; class Actinomycetes; order Mycobacteriales; family Mycobacteriaceae; genus Mycobacterium; species Mycobacterium sp. 1165196.3. The sequence continues at coordinate 41,642 of NZ_LZLU01000131.1, forward strand.
GCGATGCAGGATATCCACGAGTACGCCAGCGGTGCGGGCCTTGAACAACCAGTCCTCCGGCGGGCGTTCGATGGCGAATCCGGCGTCGGCCAAAGCGGTGACGGCGGCGTCCACGTCGGTCTCGCTCACCACCAGGTCCACGTCGTGACTGGGTTCCGGTGCGCCGTAAGCCCATAGCGCATAACTGCCGGCCAAGGCGAAGGGTGGCCCCTTCTCCTTGAGCGCCGAGGCGGCGCCCCGCAGCGCATCTCGCAACGGCGTGGCGCAGGCGGATCCGTCGGTGTGGGTGTCGGTGGCGGCCATGGTGTTTAGGTCATACCCGGCGAACGGGCGAGGCAACCTGGGGCGGTCGCTGAAGCCGTTTAACTTGCGGCTAATCGGGAAATCTTGGGGTTATGTCAACCGCCGTGCCATGCGCATATGACGGTGCAGCCGTCGTGATCCCCGTCCACAACGAACGAGCAAAGCTGCCTGCGTGTCTGCGCGCGGTACTGACTGCCGCCCTGTGTGCGCCGATCCCGGTGCAGATCGTGGTGGTGCTCGACGGTTGCGATGACGGCAGCGACGAACTGGCCGGCGACTACGGCCCCGATGTGCATTTCCTCAAGGTAGACGTGCACAATCCCGGCGCGGCCCGGGCCGTCGGGTTCGGTTATGCGCGCTCCCTGTTCAGCGACGATGCCAATTGCTGGTTTGCCACCACCGACGCCGACGGTCGAGTCGACCCGCGCTGGCTGACCGATCAGCTGAAGTCCGGCGCGGAGATGGTCGTGGGCGTCGTGCGGTACTACGAGGCCGGCGCCGGACACCGGGAAAGCCACCACGAGTTGGTCGGCGGCGACATGGGCTTCGACGCGCGGGCGTATTGGCATGTCGGTGGCTTTCGTACCCTGCCGACCGGTGAGAAGACCGACTTGGTCGAGCGGTTCGAAGCCGCGGGCCACCGCATTCATCGACACACCGAACTGTCTGTGATCACACCGGCGCGGACCGAGGCTCGGGCCCTGCACGGATTCGCCCACCTCAGGCAGTTGGGGAGATCGGCGGCGGGTGATTGCGCGTGACGGCGGGGTTGGTTGAGCACTGGCTGGAGTCCGGACGACTCGAGTTACCCCTTCCCGCCTCCGGTCGCACCGCCGAACGCTGGCAACGCCTGGCGCGCCTCGCCGAGGAGAACATCGTGGCGGCCAGGATCGCCGAAGCCCACGTCGACGCGGTAGCGATACTTCACGAGCTGGGCGGCAAGCCGCCCGAACCGGGTCAGCTGTGGGGCGTGTGGGCGGCCGAAGCCCCCGACGCCGTGCTCACGGCCACCGACGTCGACGGCGCCTTCACCCTGAGTGGCACCAAGGTGTGGTGCGCGGGTGCGGGGTTCTGCACCCACGCACTGGTGACTGCGCGACTGGCGGACGGCACCCGCGGCCTGTTCGCGGTCACCGCCACCGACCCGACCGTCAAAGCGTTGCCGAGCACGTGGTGGAACGCCGGTATGGCGGGCAGTGACACCAGGCCGGTTCAGTTCACCAATGCCCAGGCCGTCGCCGTGGGCGACCCCGGGGCCTACCTGGACCGCCCCGGCTTCTGGCATGGCGCCATCGGTGTCGCCGCCTGTTGGCTGGGCGGCGCGCGCCGGGTCGCCGACCCGCTGTACCGTTGCGCCGCAAGCCAATCCGCCGACGCTTATTCGCTGGCGCATCTGGGCGCCGTGGACGCCGCGCTCGCCGCCGGTGACGCGATTCTGACCGCAGCGGCGAGCCAGATCGACGACGACCCGTTCGACCGGGCCGGCACCGCGCAGCTGTTGGCCCGCAGGGTGCGCACGGTGGTGGAACACGCGGTCGACGAAGCCATCACCCGCACCGGGCGGGCGCTGGGCCCGGGCCCCCTGTGTCAGGATGGGCGGCACGCGCAGCGGGTCGCCGATCTGAGCATCTACATCCGCCAAAGCCACGCGGAGCGAGACCTCGCCGAGCTCGGGCATCTGGCGGGCCAGCAGGCGACGAGGGACCCATGAAAACCCTGCCGGCGGGCAACTGCGCCAGGTTTGCGGCCAAGCCGCTGACGCACAGCGGCACTCCAGCGCCGTTGTGGCTGGCCGAGTTTCAGGAGCGGCCCCTGCCGGCGCTGGATCTGACGGAGTGCAAGAACCTGGTCGTGGTGGCCCCGCACCCCGATGACGAAACCTTGGGCTTGGGTGCCATGATCACCCAGCTGGCCGCGGCGGGGGCGCGAATTCACGTGGTCTGCACCAGCGACGGCGGCGCCGCACGCCCTGGAGCGTCGGCCTCGGAGCGTCTTCGCATGGAAACCATCCTTCGATACGAATCACGCAGGGCAACAAACCTTTTGAACGTCCCTCCGCCGATGTTGCTGGGTTTGCCCGACGGCGAGCTGACAGACCACGAGGACAAGCTCACCGAGACGCTGACCGAGGTCCTCCAAGCGGCCGGCCCCGCGACCTGGTGTGCGGCCACCTGGCGCGGTGACGGCCATCCTGATCACGAAGCCGTGGGGCGCGCGGCCGCGACCGCGTGTGAGCGCACCGGAGCCACGCTGCTGGAATATCCGATCTGGATGTGGCACTGGGCGATTCCGGCCGACACGGCGGTGCCCTGGGACCGGGCCCACTCGGTGCGCACGCCCGGCTGGGCGATGGAGCGCAAACGTCGCGCCGCGCAATGCTATCGCAGCCAATTCGCTTTCAGCGCAGGCGAATCAGCGCCCATACTGCCGGGCTTCGTGCTTTCGCGACTGCTCACGGTGGGCGAAGTCGTATTCCGGTGACCGCGTCGCCCCGGTGACTGCATGACCGCGAAAGTGGGTAGTTGAAGGCCTATGCGCGTGGCGACTTTCAACATCCTGCACGGTCGCACCGTCGGTGATGGCGTGGTGGTTGACCGGCTGCGTGAGTGCGTGCGCCGCCTCGATCCCGACGTGCTGAGCCTGCAAGAGGTCGACTGTGATCAGCCGCGGTCCGAGCGCGCCGACCTGACCGCCGCGGCGGCCGAAGCCATGGGAGCGGTCGAACACCGGTTCGTGGCGGCCATTTCCGGCACACCGGGGGCGACCTGGATGGCCGCCACCGGCCGCGAACAGCCGGGTACCGCGGCCTATGGGATCGCGCTGCTGTCTCGCTACCCGGTGACCAGTTGGCAGGTGCTGCGGTTACCGCGGATTCCCATGCGGTTCCCCATGTACCTGCCCGGTCCCAACCGGGTGATGGTCGTCGACGAGGAGCCACGGGCGGCGGTCATCGCGCAGTTGCGCACCCCGATGGGCGGGCTGACGGTGGCCAACACGCACCTGTCGTTCGTTCCGGGGTGGAATCGGCGCCAGCTGCGCAGGGTGATCTGCGACCTGCGCGGCTTCCCGGGCCCGCGGCTGTTGACCGGCGACTTGAACATGACCCCCAAAACGGTGCGCCGCTGGTCCGGCATGCGGGCGCTGGCCGCGGCGCAGACGTTTCCCGCGGACAGTCCCCACCGCCAGCTCGACCACATCCTGACCGACGATCCCCGGCTGCGCGGCGGCGCCGTCGAGGCGGACCTGATGACCATTTCCGACCACCGTCCGCTGGTGGTGGACCTGCACCGGGACTGAACCCGTTCAGTCTTCTTGAGCGCCAGCCGATCTCATCGCCACCAGCACACGCTCGACGTCGGCCGTGCTGGGCATCGCGTCGGTGACCCCGATGATGGCCACCCCGACATCTGCGTGGTCGATCCCGAGGCGCCTGGGCGTGAGCAGCTTGCGGGCGATCGCGGTGACTTCGTCGTCGGTCACGCGCCGTGGCAGCAACGCCAACAGCGGCGCGTAGCCGACGTCGGGCGCGCCCCTGGGGCGGCCCGCACGCAGAAACGCGATCATGCTCGATACCCGCTGTCCCAGGCTCATCCGCCGCCCCGCTCGTCCGCACGCCACCCGCCAAAAGCGGCTCAAGCCGGGGAATAGCCCGGCGGGACGGCTTGAAACCAGTCGAATGGCGATCGTCGGCATAGCCTGGGCGCGCGCAAGGGGCCCGGCCCGACTTTCGGACCAGGCCCCTTGCGGGGTGGCCTACTGGTTCTTCTTCTGGCGCTCTTCGGCAGCGTCCGCGCCGGCCCGCGCCGACTCGGCTTCGGCTTCCTTCTTGCCCGCATCGCGTTGGGCGTCCGCCTTGTCCTGCTGGGCCTGGCCCTCTTCGGACAGGTCGTCGCGGCCAAGTATCGCGCCGCCGACCTCCTTGGCCTTGCCCTTGACGCCTTCGACGGTGCCCTTGACTGCTTCCTCCGGTCCGCTGTTCTGGTCTCCCATGCGTCGACCTCCTTCTCGGTGGTTGGTGGACTTGCGCTCGACGGCATCTAGGGCGTTCCCGCCGCGCGGGGCATCAAACGCCTCGCACCGCGTTGCGCCTGGACACGCGCGGCGTTCTGTGCGCGCGATCACTCCAGGCGCTAGCTGCGCCCGAAGCTCAGGTGCGGCCCCGCCGAAACTAACGGTTGAGCCGGGTTTTACTGGGTACTGTCCGACGACGAACGCCGGGGGGTGAGGTGTGGTGACGACGACCATCGCAGTAATCGGGGCGACCGGCACGGCGGGCACGCGTGTCGTCGCGCGGTTGAGGGCGCGCGATGTCGCAGTGGTCGAGATTTCGCGTGAGTACGGCGTCGACCTGTTCAACGACGCAAGCTGTCGCAGGCACTCAAGGGAGTCGACGTCGCCATCGACGTGTCCAACCCGGTGCCGCCCGACGGGCAGTCCGACATCGCCCAGACCCTCGCGGCCGCATCGCACAACCTCGTGGGCGCGTGCGCGACGCAGGATGTGCAGCGCCTGGTGGTGTCGACGATCGCGGGAATCGAGGACCCGGTGTTCGACGGCTTCGCCTACTACGAGGCCAAACGGCAGGCGAAGGACATCCTGCTCGACGGCCCGGTGCCGACCACCATCGTCAAGTCGACCCATTGGTATGAGTTCGCCACCAATCACGACGCGGTGAGCTGTGACGACACCGAGGTGGTCGTCGAGGACTGGCTGATTCAGCCCATCGCGGCCGATACCGTCGCCGACGTGCTGGTCGAGGCGGCCCTGGGGCAGACGCACACGCCGCGCACCAATCACCGGGCCCGACCCCATCCGGTTACCGGAGCTGACATCGAAACTGCTTACGCAGCAAGGTGATCCCCGACAGGTCCGCGTGGTAGAGCCCGCCGTTGCCGCGCTGGGCGCCGGAGCGCTACTGGCTGGCGATCGCGCGGTGGTCGTCGGCCCCGACGTCGACACCTGGTTGCACACCCTCGCGCCGCCCAGCACCGACGGACATCACCCCGCGGACGGCGACGGCTCCCGCCCTCGCATCGGCCCGAGCTTCAGGTAACGATTGCATCACGATCCCGCTGACAATTCCTTAAGAACCGGGCCCGTTTCTTAAAAATCCTCGGATCATTTGATCGTTCGCTTAGCAAACGACCCCTAAAGAGGCCAGGACGGCCGCCGGCGTTCGTTGTCGGCGAAAGCCCGCACTGTTCGATTCCGCTACTTTGGATTTCGAGGATCGGGAGCCTCTCTTCAGAGAAAATCACTTCGCTTTCGAAGGACATCACAATCATGAAAATCAGCAGCATTGTCGCGCGCCGGAAAGTGGCCGGAATCAGTGCCGGCTGCCTGCTCGGGGGAATGGCCATGGGCATCGTCGGCGCACCGTCGGCGGCCGCAGCACCCGACTGCAGCCCCGGCGGGGTGAACAACACCGTGTCAGCGGTGCAGGGCTCGGCCGAGCAGTATCTGGCGGCGCATCCGGGCGCCAACCAGGTGGTGACGGCGGCCTACGGGCAGCCGCGGCCCCAGGCCGAGTCGAGCTTGCGCAGCTACTTCACCGGCCACCCGCAGGAATACAACGACCTGCGCGGCATCCTGGCACCGATCGGCGACACCGAACGGCAGTGCAATGTCACCGCCCTGCCGCCGTACCTCGAGTCGGCTTACCAGGAATTCATGGCCGGCTGACCGCAGTCCCGAGACGACCCGCCACGACGCTGTGGCGGGTCGTTTTCCATTCCGGCCGCGCTTCTTGGCCGTGTGAACGACTTCTCCGGCGGGTAATTGTGCAGTCAGCGACCAGAACTGGAGGACGACAATGCGGTTGCGCCGTAGCGTGCTGAGCAAGCCGGGAATCGCGCGCAAGCGTCGCGGCAAAGGCTTTGCGTATTACCAACCGGATGGCAAGCCGGTCTCCGACCCGGAAACCTTGCAGCGCATCAAGGATCTGGTCATTCCGCCGGCATGGAAGAAGGTGTGGATTTCGCCATACGCCAATGGCCACATCCAGGCCGTCGGCGTCGACGCGGCCGGTCGCCGGCAGTACCTGTACCACACCGCCTGGCAGCAGGAGCGTGCCGAGGAAAAGTTCGACCGCGTGCTGGAACTGTCCACCCGGTTGCCGGCATGGCGCGCCGAGATAGCCAAGGATCTGACGCGACAGGGCTTGACCCGCAAGCGGGTCCTGGCGCTCGCGCTGCGGCTGCTGGATCGCGGCTACTTCCGCGCCGGTGGCGAACAGTACGCCGAGGAGCACGAGTCCTACGGCCTGTCCACCCTGTTGTGTGAGCATGTGGTGGTTCGGCGCAACGCCGTCGAGTTCGATTTCCCGGCCAAGAGCGGGGTCCGGCGCACCGTGGAAATCGAGGACCCCGAAGTGGTTCGAGCGGTGCGCGCCCTGATGCGCCGGCCCGAGCGCACCGAGCGATTGCTGGCGTGCCGCAACGCATCCGGGTGGCTTGATGTGCGTGCCGACGACCTGAACGCCCGCTTTAAGGAATTGGTGGGCGACGAGTACACCGTCAAAGATTTGCGGACGTGGCATGGAACGGTGCTCGCGGCCACGGCGTTCGCCGATGCCGACCCGGCGGTCTCACAGCGGGTCGCCAAGCGCGTCGAATCCGCGGTGATGAAAGAGGTGGCCCAGGAGTTGGGCAACACCCCGGCCGTGGCGCGCGGTTCCTACGTCGACCCCCGGGTCGTCACCGGTTACGAGCAAGGACTGACCATCGCCGCGGCGGCGCGCCGTGCCGAACGCGCCCGCAAGCCCGATGTGGCGCAGGAAATCCTGGACAAGGCGACCCGCATGCTGATCCGGCGAGTCGCCAAGGGCAACAGCGCGTCGGGATCGTCGCTGCCCAAGAGCGCCTGAGCAAAGAACGCGGCCGCCGCCGACCCAGCCGGTGCGCGCGGGCAAACCGGTTCTCCGTCCGACGGTGTTCGTCCGGTGTCCATGGGAGTTCGCATCATGGACAGTAGGCGCGATCTAGGCGCCACCGGGCATGGCGACCACTTCTCCACCAAACACATTGTGCCGCACCGATAGACGTGCTCGCGGAGGCCCATGACGGCCCGGCCGCGTTCGAAATCAGCGGCCGAAACGCTGTTTATCGGAGAAGTCCTAGGGTATCTGGCTCGCCATGTTGGATCCCGGCCGAGCAAAGCGCGTTCTGGTGTGGCACGTGCACGGATCGTGGGCGCAGGCCTTCGTCGCGGGCGGGCACCGCTATTTGATTCCGGTGGCCGCCGATCGCGGTCAGGACGGCATCGGGCTGGCCGGACGATCGTGGCCCAACGCGCAGGAAATCCCGCTCGAGGACCTGGCGGCCGAAGACATCGACCTGGTGGTGCTGCAACGCCCGCACGAGGAAGAACTCGTCGCCCGCTGGGCGGGTCGGCGACCCGGCCTCGACTTGCCGGCGGTCTATGTCGAGCACAACGCGCCCCGCGAACACGCAGCCCAAACCCGCCATCCCCTCGCCGAGCGCCACGACATCCCCCTCGTGCACGTCACCGCGTTCAACCGGTTGATGTGGGACAGCGGTCGCGCGCCGACTCGGGTCATCGGTCACGGCGTTGCCGATCCCGGCCAGTTGTACACCGGCGACGTGCCGCGGGCCGCCACCATGATCAACGAGCCGGCGCGGCGCGGTCGTGTGGTCGGCGCCGACCTGTTGGAGCCGCTGTCGAAGTATGCCCAGATCGACGTGTGGGGCATGGGCACCGAGGGGATCTGCGTCAATCGTGGTGCGGTCACCGGCCGCGGCGACGTCGCCGCGCCGCAGCTGTGGCGCCAGATCGCCCGCCGCCGGGTGTTCCTGCATACCGCCCGCTGGACCTCGCTCGGGCTGTCCCTGATCGAGGCGATGCTGCTGGGGATGCCTATCGTCGCCGTCGGCTCGACGATGGTGCCTTTCGTCGTCCCCTCCGAGGCAGGCGTTGTCAGCCCGGACCCGGTGACGCTGGGCGAAGGGCTGCGAGATTACCTCGACGACCAGGCAACCGCCGCGGCCTCCGGTAAGGCCGCACGCGAATTCGCCACTGCCCGTTTCGGACTCGACCGTTTCCTCGCCGAGTGGGACCAACTGATCGAGGAACAGTGCAACTGAGGAGGAAGGAGCCCGCATGAGGATCGCGATGATCTCCGAGCACGCCAGCCCGCTGGCGCATCTGGGCGGCGTGGATGCCGGCGGACAGAACGTCCACGTCGCCGAGCTGTCCTCCGCGCTGGCACGGCGTGGCCACGATGTCGTGGTGTACACCCGCCGCGACGATCCCGAGCTTGCCGAGTCCGTCGAGACTCCGGACGGCTATTGCGTGGTGCACGTCCCGGCGGGCCCGGCCCGGGTACTGCCCAAAGACCAGTTGCTGCAATACATGTACGGCTTCGCCCATTTCCTGGAGAGCCGGTGGCTGACGGATGCGCCCGACGTGGCACACGCGCACTTCTGGATGTCGGGCGTGGCCACCCAGCGCGCCGCGCGGGCGCACTCGATACCCACCGTGCAGACGTTCCACGCGCTGGGCCTGACCAAGAAACTGCACCAGGGCACCGACGACACCAGCCCGGGTTGCCGAATCGCCGTGGAGGGCCGGATCGCACGCGAAGCCACCTGGGTCGCCGCCACCAGCACCGACGAGGTTTTTGAGCTGGTTCGGATGGGCCGGGCGCGATCCCGGACCTCCGTGGTGCCGTGCGGGGTTGACATCGACGCTTTCACCCCACACGGTCCGGTGGCCGCCCGAGGGGACCGGCCCCGCGTCGTATCGGTGGGACGGCTGGTGCCGCGCAAGGGCTTTGAGACATTGATCCGGGCCATGCCGCGCATCCCGGATGCCGAATTGGTGGTTGTGGGCGGCCCGCACGTCACCGAGCTGCCCGAGGACCCGCACGCACAACACCTGTTGCAGCTGGCGATCGACCTCGGGGTGGCCGACCGGGTGCGCCTGTTCGGCGGGGTCACCCGCGCCGAGATGCCGGCGCTGCTGCGGTCCGCCGATGTGGTGGCATGCACACCCTGGTACGAGCCGTTCGGCATTGTGCCCTTGGAAGCCATGGCGTGTGGCATCCCGGTGGTGGCCACCGCGGTGGGCGGGATCCGCGACACCGTCGTCGACGGCGGCACCGGCCGGCTGGTGCCACCCAGGGATCCCGATGCGCTCGGCGAAGCCCTGGCCACCCTGATTTGCGATGGCCGCCGCGGACGGGCGCTGGGCAAGGCCGGGCGCGAACGCGCCCGGGCGCGCTACACCTGGGACCGGGTGGCCGCCGACACCGAACGCATCTACGAGAAGGTGTCACTCGCCCGGCGCGACATGAGCACACCGAGCACACGTTCCGGGTGATCCTGTGGCTCAATCACCTTCCCGCATGCACCGCCGGGACCACCGGTACCAGAGCCGGGTACGTCCGCTCTCCCGCGCTCTGGTCACCGGCGGTGCCGGATTCCTCGGCGCGCACCTGTGCGATCGGCTCCTTGCCGCCGGTGTCGAGGTGGTCAGCGTGGACGACCTGTCCACCAGCACAACCGATCACCGGCTGGCGGGCCATCCCGGGTACCGGTTCGTGCAGCACGACGTCTGCGACCCCGGCCTGGTCGAGGAGATCGGCAGTTCTTTCGACGTGGTTTTCCATTTGGCCTCGCCGGCTTCCCCGGTCGACTACCAGCGCCGGCCCATCGAGACGCTGCGCGCCGGATCGGCGGGCACCGCGACGGCGCTGGACATCGCCGAGCGTGGCGGCGCCAGGTTCGTGTTGACCTCTACCAGCGAGGTGTACGGCGACCCCGAGGTGCACCCCCAACACGAATCATATTGGGGCAACGTCAATCCGGTGGGACCGCGCAGCGCCTGGAAGCAGAACGACGGAACCATCCGTCCGTCGCCGGCGCGCATGCCCGGCCCGTAGGTGTTGAAGATGCGTGCCACCCCGACATCAACGCGGCCCAGGCGGCGGTGGGCGAACGCGAGCGCTTCGGCGTACCGCTTGGCTTCGTCGTAGACGCTGCGCGGTCCCACCGGATTGACGTTGCCCCAATATGATTCGTGTTGGGGGTGCACCTCGGGGTCGCCGTACACC
>NZ_LZLU01000132.1:0-1111 GCF_001673415.1 Mycobacterium sp. 1165196.3
TCGGGGTGTTCGCCGGCTTCTCGATGGCCGGCTACGGCATGACCAAACACCATCTGACGCATCGGGAACCGGGCTGGCGCCGCCGGCTGGCGATCAACCTGTCCGCGGCGGTGCTGTCGACGATCGTGGTGGGCATCTTCGCGGTGGCGAAATTCACCGAGGGCGCCTGGCTGGTGGTCATCGTGTTCCCGCTGCTGGTGTTCATGCTGACCCGGCTCAACCGCGAATACCGGGCCGAGGCCGCCATTCTCGAGATGTTCCGCACCGATCGCCCGGAGCTGGTGAAGTACGCGCGGCACCGGGTGTTCGTAGGCGTCGACCTTGCGGTCTTCGTCCTGGGACACCCACGCCTCGAGCTTGTCGATCCCCTGTCCGATCCGCTGCTCCAAGGTGTCGGGGTAGGCCTCCCTGATCCGCGATTCGACGTCGTAGGGCACGATCGTCGCCGCGGCGTCGGGAATCAGGCTGACCGCTCGCGCGATCTTGTCGGCGGTGCGGTCGTGCAGCACGCGGCCCAGCAGCCGGGCGAAGGTTCGCCGCGGCAGCAGCACCGTCACATTGGTGCGCGCGTTCTCGTCACGCGCCTTGGCGACCAGCAGCTGCGCGGCCCGGCTGATCCGACGGTCCGGGCAGTCCACGATGCGCAGCGGGGTGTCGAGTTCGAAATGGTCCCAACGCTTTCGCAGCAGCGCCGCGTGGGCCGGGTCGACCATGAAATGCACCGCGATCAGTTCGTCGGCCCGCAACCCCCTGCCGTAGCGCAGCGCCTCGATCACCGCCAGATCGACCGAGTCGACGAACACGAACACCCGGTGCCGCGCGTACTTCACCAGCTCCGGGCGATCGGTGCGGAACATCTCGAGAATGGCGGCCTCGGCCCGGTATTCGCGGTTGAGCCGGGTCAGCATGAACACCAGCAGCGGGAACACGATGACCACCAGCCAGGCGCCCTCGGTGAATTTCGCCACCGCGAAGATGCCCACCACGATCGTCGACAGCACCGCCGCGGACAGGTTGATCGCCAGCCGGCGGCGCCAGCCCGGTTCCCGATGCGTCAGATGGTGTTTGGTCATGCCGTAGCCGGCCATCGAGAAGCCGGTGAACACCCCGA
>NZ_LZLU01000133.1:0-526 GCF_001673415.1 Mycobacterium sp. 1165196.3
CGAGAAGTACGACGTCAACGTCATCGGAATCACGCTGAGCCGCAATCAGTTTGAGTACAGCAAGAACAAGCTGGCCGAGCACGTGCAGCAGTCCTTCGATCAGATGGACACCCCCCGCAGCCGGCGGGTGCTGCTGGAGGGCTGGGAGAAGTTCCACGAGCCCGTGGACCGCATCGTGTCCATCGGCGCGTTCGAGCACTTCGGCCGGCAGCGCTACGGCCGCTTCTTCAAAATGGCCTACCAGGCGCTGCCGCCCGGCGGAGTGATGTTGCTGCACACCATCGTTCGGCCGTCGTTCAAAGACGCGCGGGCCAAGGGCCTGAAGCTGACCCACGAAATCGTGCAGTTCTCGCAGTTCATCCTGGCCGAGATCTTCCCCGGCGGCTGGCTGCCGACGCCGCAGACCGTCGGCGAGTACGGAGTGACCGCGGGCTTCGACCTGACCCGCGTCCAGTCGCTGCAGCTGCACTACGCCAGGACCTTGGACCTGTGGGCCGAGGCACTCGAGGCCAATCGCGAGCAGGCG
>NZ_LZLU01000134.1:0-1232 GCF_001673415.1 Mycobacterium sp. 1165196.3
GGTCGCGGGCCCCGTCCGGCATGGTGTACACGAGCCCCTCGATGGTGTGCCAGGAGCCGACCAGCACGCCCACCGGCATGTCGCGCCCGCGCCCCTTCGCCGACAGCAGCGCGGAGACCGCCGCGCTGTTGAACGCATCGGCGCCGATCCCATAGACCGTGTCGGTCGGCATGACAACCAGGCGGCCACCCTTGAGCGCTGCCGCGGCGGCGGCGATTCCGAGTGAGCGCTGATCGGGATCCGCACAGTCGAAGACGTCAGTCATGGGCGCCGCCCCTCCCCCGTTCCGCTCTCCTGCGGGCCGTGACGAACCGTGGCCGCCCGGTCAGGTCTCGGCGGGCCCGGACGTCGTCGAATGCCCCTGTGCGGTCGAACAATTCCACGGTCTGCGCCGCGGTGGTGTCATCGTGCTCGACGCCGATGAGTCCTCCCGGACACAGCCAGCGACCGGCGAGGCTGAGCAGCGGCGCGATCACCGCCATTCCGTCCGGGCCGGCGAAGACGGCCTGGTGCGGATCATGTTGCGCGACTTCGGGATCCAGCACAGCACCATCGGGAACGTAGGGCGGGTTGGCCACCACAAGGTCGACCCGGCCATCCAGATCGGCGAGCGGGCCCGGCTCGCCGGCCAGCTCTGTGACGTCGGCGCAGATCAGCTCGACCTCCGTGCCTTGCGCGTTGCGGCGGGCGTACTCGAGGGCGGCGTCAGAGTTGTCGATGGCGACGATTCGCGCCCCGGGCAAGTGGTGGGCCAGCGCCACCGCCAGGGCGCCCGACCCCGTGCACAGGTCGACGATGACAGGTCGCGGCGGAAGTTGTTGTGCCCTAGCCCATTCCAGCAGCGCTTCGGTCTCCGGGCGGGGTATGAAAACCCCGGGGCCGACGTGCAGGAGGACGGGCCCGAACGCCGCGGTCCCCAGCAGATGTTGCAGGGGAACACGTCGCGAGCGCGCGGCCACGACATCGCGGTAGCGCCCCAGGAAGTCCGCGTCCGGCGGGTCGAGCAGGGATAGGCGTCCGCGATCGGTGCCCGCCAGGTGCGCGGCCAGCTGTTCGGCATCCCAACGCGCAGAATCGATTCCCGCCTCGGCAAGGGTGGCCGCAGCATCGTCGATCGTGCGCCGCAGGCTGAGCTGGGTTGTCGCGCTTCTCCTCATCGTTTCACTCTGCATCGTCGCGCGACGTCATGCCTGTTGCAGCCGGCTCTGCTTGTCGGCGGCGGCCAGGGCGTC
>NZ_LZLU01000135.1:0-717 GCF_001673415.1 Mycobacterium sp. 1165196.3
AGCGCGGCGGAGCCGGGGAAGCCGGGTCGCCGCCGTCGGACTCAGCGGCGATCGCGAGCGCGGCGGAGCGGCCGAAGCCGGGTCGCCGCCATCCGACTCAGGGCCAGGGCCGCATCCAGCCCTCCACCGGCAGCGCGAGCGCGTTGCACAGCGTGCAGATCGTCCGATACCAGCCGACGGCCGTGAGCAATTCGATGCGCTGCTCGTCGTCGAGGTCGCGGCCCAGCGCGGTCCACGTCGCCTCCGACCACGAGCCGGTGCGCTCGAGCTCGTCCACCGCCGCGATCAGCGTGCGCTCCGCAACGCTCCACCGCGGGTCGTCCGGGCCGCCGGTGACCAGCGCATCGCACTCGTCGTCGCTGACACCGGCGATCGGGCCCCAGAACGCCGCCTGCCCGCCCCACTCGTATGCGCAGCCGACCAGCGCGCAGGTCCGCAGAATGGCGATGGTCCGCGTGCGACCAGGCAAAAGCGCTGCGACATAAAGGGATTCGCCGAGCTTGCGCAGCCGGGCGGCCAGCGTCGGATGGCGCTGCAGGCAGCGCACCAAAAGCAGCGGCTCGTACGTGCGGTCGGGGTGACCCCAGCTGTTGATGCCAGTGGCATCTTCTTCGCTCCACGGCGGAGCGAGCGGTGCGACGCGGCTCACGGATGAGACTGTAGTTAGGTCGATGGCGGCGACCCGCGGCGCCCGGCTTCGCCGCGCTTGCGATCGCC
>NZ_LZLU01000136.1:0-13044 GCF_001673415.1 Mycobacterium sp. 1165196.3
CGTTGCGAGTGTGTCCCCGCCGGCCATGACGATCAGCTCCCCGCTGCCGGTGTGGCTCCCGGCCCCGCCACCCACCTCGAGCATGTCGGTGTCTTTCAAATACATGTCCGCGACCATCGGCTTCGCGGCGGCAGGGGTGTCGACCTGGGACGGGGTCTTCTTGGCCGACCCCAACTGGTACGTGCCTGGCATGCCGAAGGGCGGGCTGTTGCCGGCGCCGAACGCAGCGGTCACCCAGGGTGACGCCGCGCTGACATATGGGCTGCCGATCGCGATCGTCGTGGTCAAAGACCTCAACATCTCGGTGCAATGGAGTGGCCAGGACCAAGCGTCGTTGAGCGGCAATGGCTTTGTCGGTCCGTTCTCGCTGGCGGGTGCCTCGAGCACCACGTCCGATGGGACGTGGACCTATTCGCGACCGGGCATGCAAGTGGTCGCGCTGTTGTGCAGCCACCTGCCGGTCCTCCCGCCGGCGGACGCGCCCGATCTCGTGCAGCCGCCGACGGCTGTCGGACCGCAAAGCACCTCCGCGGATGGTTCGGTCACGCCCTCGGGCTCAGACCCCGCCGCGCAGGACAACGCGGGCGGTTCCTGATCTGCCGATCAAACGCATGCCCAGAGTCCTTGTGGCCCACAGTATCAATCCGGGGCGCGGGTGGACCAACGCGAACGCCTCAAGATGACACCCCAGTGATCCGCGCCCCGCTCGGCGGGGGTGGTGGCGGATCGATCGGGCCGCGCCAGATGATCGGATATGGCCTGATGCGTGGGACGTCGGAGGTGGGCGTCAGCTGCGGAAGCACCCGAATGGCTTGCCGCACGGCCGCGGCGTCGGCTCCCGATGGTCGAGCCGCGGTCGTAGACAACGGAATGCGCTGCAGCACGGCTGGATTGAGCCTCGCCACCGGCGCCACGGTCGTCGCCGGTGGTGTCGACACCGCCGGTACGGCGTTCTCCGTAGCGGCGGCCACCAGCGCCGGATTCAACTCATGAAGATAGGTCAGGTTCTGGACCGGGGCATCCTGCTGCTCCGCCGGCTTGATCGTCCATAGATAAGGATTGACGGCCCGCTGCAGCTGCAACTGCGGGCCGCTGCTCTGCGGCGGGGCAGCGGTTTGCGCCTGCGTCGAGTCGAATGTGGACCAATAGGTCGAATCCGGCAGCACCCAGTCGTCTGGCACACAGGCGAACTCGGGCGTGACGCCGGCAGGGCTGAGCATCGTTTGAGCCATTGCGATTTCGGAGTTGATGCGGGTCCAAGCATCGCTCCCGACCGGGGCGGTCGGCCGGGCCGCGGTCACGGCGAGCCGATAGATCTGGCTCGCCGTGCCGTAGTAGAGATCCTGGCCGTGCACGGAATATTGGGACGGTGACATCAGGTAGGGCGCATCGAAATTCGGCACCAGAAAGGCGGCCAACCGGGTGGGGTTTACCACGCCGCCCTGCACGATGTCGTCCGGTGTCGGCAACGCGAACGGCAGAAAGACCAACGAGACGTTGGAGTTCCCGGTTGCGAACGCGTGCACGAAGACATCCGTCACCTTCTCGCCAACCGTTGCGAGTGTGTCCCCGCCGGCCATGACGATCAGCTCCCCGCTGCCGGTGTGGCTCCGGCCCCCGCCATCGCCTCCGGTGAGTTCTCCGAAGTTGGCTTCGGCAGTGTGGGGTCGTCCATCAGCGGGGCCGCGGGCTGAATCTGCCCGATCCAGCCGGCGATCTGCGATCCCAGCAGCTCCAACGTCCCGCCCTTCTTGCCATCGGACGTGAACGTGAAACTGGAACTGGTCTGCTGCGATCCGAAGGCACCGGAGGACTGCTGATCCTGGTGCTGGGCCGAACCCTTCATGAAGAGATAGCCCCCCGACACCGCGACCGAGTTCGAACTCGACTGTCCCGAGCCCTGACTCGCCTGCGCGGCCTGACTGAAACTGCTGCCGAAGTCACCCCAGTCGTCGCAGGTGATCTTGACGTTGCGAATAATGAGGAACCCCTTAGGAAGCATCGGCAGGATCGCGGGACACTTATCGCCGATCTGATTGGCAACCGTCCCGTCGCTGATGCTGTTGGCGCGCTGACCTACCAGATACCAGCCCTTGAGGTTGAAGATGTCACCGAGGAACCAGGGACGCTCGATTGTCGCGATGAAGTACTCCAACGAAACCGAAGCGGAGCTCGAACTATCCTGGTGGGTCGTCCAATTGAACTGGTTTGCGTTATTGGCGAATGCGTTGGACGCATCGGCGTGGCTGCCACTGGCGGAGGCGCTGTAGATGCCGACGTCGAACCCGCCGCTGCCACTGTTCGATTGTGACTGCTGCCGCTGCCAGTTGCTCGCGAAGGAACCCGTCCCGGAGTTCGTTCTCGCATCGTGCGCCTCGCTAGTCCCCGTGATCTTTTGGACGCCGAAGGATTCATCCGTGTAGTCCCACCAGGACATCGGGCTGATGTACGACCAGGGAACATTGGCGGAGATTCCGCCGGCCAGCTGCACCTGAAACGCGTCATACAGTTGGCGCGCCAATGCGGCCAGCGCCGTGACCGCGCTCTCGCCTTGCGTCGCAATCGTATCCAGAGCGTCCTGCACCTGCTGGCGACCCATGCTGTTGAAATCGTTCAGCGCCTGGGTGACCTTGTTCGCATAGCTGCTCGCCACGATCGGCCACTCCTGCCCCGCGATCGGATCGGCCATGGCCTGCGCATAGGCACTCGCCTGCGCGGCGATCGCGTCGGTCCAGGCCTGTTGGTTGCGCCGGAACTGCGCGTAGAGCGGCGTGTAGCCGACGCGGTTGCCGTTGGCGTCCTTGATGTAGAGCAGGTCCTGCGCCGCGGCGATCTTGTCGAGGACCGCTTGCGCCGGGGTCGACTTGTCCATCGGCTGCATGCCCTGCACCACGGTGAAGTACTCAACACTGACATTTCGATCGGGCCAGGCAGTTGCGACGCCGTTCTGCGTCACTTCCAGCATCTGGTCGACGAGCTTCGAGGTAAAGAAGGCCGCCTGAATGGACGCCTCCAGCTGCGGGTCGGGCTTGGCCGGCGGCGGATAGACGGATCCCGGCGGGCCCGGCGGCGGAGTCGAGGCGGCTGCTTGGGCGGGCGCGGAGAATGCGCCGTCATTGCTGAATTGGCTCGAAGAATCTCCCCCGGCCGGCGTCCATGGATTGGCGAACATCTTGGGGTCGATCGGATATCCGGTCGGCATGTGCATGTAGATCGCCGATCCCAGCGGCTTCCCGTCGGGGCCGATCTGGCTTGCAGCGACCTGGTTTTCGATCTGATCCAGTGCGTCGAGCAACGCTTTCGTAATGCAGCCGACACTGCTGAGCTGCGAAACTCCGTCTGGCATGGGACTCTCCTCGTGATGCCTGAGCGTTGCGTAACGCCCTGTTGCCGCCCCGATGGGCGCTACCGGCTATGCAACTCTCACCTGCCCGCGACGGGCACGCGTAGTCGACTACTCGATCCCGCGCTCACTCGCTCACTTTCGGTCCGCCCGTTCTTGATTCAGGTCTCCGCGGTGGGTTCAGCCAATGGCACACGCCGCGCCGCCCGTCCCGAGACCACCTGGGTGAACGTGACGGGACGTGGCGGCGCGGCATCAAGAGCCGGCGGTTGTGTGTCACGGAATCGTTTTGTTGGACTTCCAATCCGCGATCAACTCGTTGGATGCTTCGAAGTGCATGCCGTCAGGCGTGGGAAAGGCGGCGCCCCAGAAGAATCGCTCCGCCTGCATGAACGGCGCGAGGTCGACCAGGCCCTGCTGCACCGTGGTCGACCCGCGCGGCGTGAGCTGCCCGCCGATGGTGATGTCGATGGCCGTGCCCCACGAGTGGTTGGAGAAGTTCGTCGTCGAACCGCGCACATGACGCACGCAGAGCATGCCCGCAGTCCCCAGCAGAAGATAGAGGTCGGGCCGGGCCGATTTGACCGCCGCGAAGACGCGGGTGAGCGCGTCGACCGCCGGCACCAAGCCGGTCACCCGAAACGGTCCAACGCTGGCGGTTTTCAGTAACTTCTGCAGCGCCGGCGATGCCGGCCCACAGCTGTCTTGCGGGGTGCCGGGGACTCCGAGCGCCGACAACATCGTCGCCTGCGACGCGGCGCTGACGCCGGAATTGATTCCGCTCGGGATGGGGACCCTTTGCTTGTAGTCGACGTTGACCGACGGGTCGTCGCCGGTGGCGGCCGAGCCGTTATCGGTAGGGGTTTCAACGGTGTTCGACGCGTTCCCACTGGAGTCACCGTTCGATGTGTCCGTCGTATCCGACGTGTCGACGCTGTCGTCACCGTTGGATGCGTCCGAAGTATCCGCGGTGTCGGCGCTGTCGTCACCGTTCGATGCGTCCGAAGTGTCCGCGGTGTCTGACGTATCAGCCGTTGATGTATCGCTGGCGTCCGAAGTGTCCGCGCCGTCGTCGTCGGTCTCTGCGGTATCGGCCGGCGACGTGTCGTTGGTGTCGGCGCTATCGTCGCTACCAGGATCGGTCATGACGTCGGTCGAGCCGCTGTCAGCATCTTGAGACATTTGTGTTCTCCCTTCGAGGTTCGGCTCGATCCACCGGAAGTCAACGTCATGATCACCGGCTTCAGCCGAAGACGATCGTTTCAGCGGGTGACGTCGTCATCACGCGTAGTGCACTACTCGTCGTCCCGGGCGCTGACAAGGGCGTCGACACCAACTCGGGAGTGCGCCATCCGCGGACGGTCGGTCCGCGGATTCGAGTAGTCGACTACGCGCGTCACACCTCCCCCTGCAGTTGATGATTCACGAGTAAGCGACTACTGGAGGAGCAGGAGCATGTGTCAGACACCGCCGCGACCATGGCGAGATTTCGTGCGCCCCTGGCGCGTGGCGCTGATGGCGGGCGCCGGTGGACTCATCCTGGCGGGCGTCGCAACGAGCGGCCACGTGACCGCCTTGACGTTGATCGCCCTGGGCTGCGTCGTGGTGGTGACCGCGGGAGTGATGCCCGCCATCACTCAGCTCGAGTACGGCATTCCGTCGCTGTTCAAAGTCGTTGTCGCGGTGGCTAATCGGGGCGAGGAGCTGCGTCGCGAATTCAGCGAGCAACGCCCTCAACTGCAGGTGACCGCCAACCTGTTGTGCGACGACCCCGCGATGGCTAATGACCTGCTCAGCGCCGCCATCGCAGAGGCGACCAAACGCTGGCGCGGGCCAGTCAGCGCGGCCGCGGACGTATACGCGCTGTGTTGGTTCGTCCACCGGCTGACGGCATACAGTCGGCTCACCGGCAGCCCACCGCCCGACACGGTCCCCGCCGCCAACCGGGCGTTGGGGCGACTGTCGCAGACTCAGCGGATCATCCTGGTCCTGGCCACATACGCCGACCTGTCGGTCGAAGACATCGCCGACATGGTGCACCTACCGCCGGTCGAGGTGGACGCGTACATTGCGCAGGCCGATGCGGCGCTGGCCGCCGCAGACGTTCCGGGCGGGGACCGCTGATGCCCAACCCCGCCCTGTACGAGGCGTTGGAAACCGCCGCCCGAGAACGCATCGGCAGCCATCCGCTGAACGTGGACCGGGCCGTGCGAATCGGTCTGCGCCAGCTGAGGATCCGGATGCTCATCACGTACGCGACTGGGCTGGCCGCCGCATCGGTAGTGGCGATTACCGCGGTCGCCACGCATTTCGCGCTCACGGCGCCTGCGCATCTCAGTGCCGGCCCCGTGCCCACGATCGCCTCTACCAGTGAAACGCCGAGCACCACAGCCACTTCCACGACTACCGAGACACCGAGCACCACAACCAATCCCACGACTGCCGAAACGCAGAGCACCCCAACCGATCCCACGACGCCCTCCGGCACCACCGGTGTGAAGCCGCAGACCCTGGCGGCGATCACCGTTGTGCCCCGCGAGGTCACTTTGGCTCAAGGATCCACACAACAGCTGAGGGCCACCGGGACTTACACCGATGGGTCCGCCCACGACATCACCAATGACGTCGACTGGACCACTGATGACCCTGCAGTCGCAGCGGTCGGTCGCGACGGGCTTGTCACCGCTGTGGCTGGTGGTCCTGGCCGCCCGCAGAGCAGAACTGCAATACGGGCAACCATCGCCGAACGCTCGGCCTCAGTAGCGATCATCGTCATGCCCCATGACCTGACCGGAATCAGCATCCAACCCCCGACCATCCAGAGTTGCGCAGGCTCGTACACCCTTGTCGCGGCGGGCACCTACTCCGATGGCACTGCTGCCGACCTCACAGACGTCCAATGGACCAGTGACAACAGCGATTTCGCGTCGGTCACCCAGCGAGGACAGTTGACCGTCAAAACTCCTCGCTCCAACCCGACGCTCAGAGCAATACCGCGAAACCTGCGTGCCGTCATCACCGCGACGGCCTCGGGGCAGACGGCTCGGGCGGTTGTCGAGTGCGTCCGGTCGGAATCGTCGACGTCCAGCACTCCGCCAACGTCGTCGGCCACTCCGACCACGCCCCCCGCGGCGTCGCCGACCCGAGTTCCGACGACCCCGTCCAGCGCCGCCAGCGTGCCCCTTCGCTAGCCGTCGCGCCGAAGGCTAAGGGCGGAAGTAGTGCCAACGGTCGCGTTCAGTCGACGCGCGGCGGCCGGATGTCGTGGGGATCGTTGGGGTCCGGCTCGCCGAACCAGCGCGACGGCTCGTGCATGCCGTACGCGTCGTGCCAGTCCCACCACTCGTAGGGGGCGCTCTGCGGGTAGCCCTCCGGTGAATCCTCCCAGTTTTCCTGGCGTCCCAACGCGGTCATGTCGAGAAAGCTCCACGTGGTTCCGAGCGCCTCGTCGCCGCGATTGTTGATGAAGTAGGTACGGAACACCCGGTCGCCGACACGGATGAAGGCGTTAGTGCCGTGCCATTCGTCCACGCCGAAATCGCTGTCGAATCCATCGGTGATGGTGTACCACGGCATCTTCCAGCCCATCCGCGCCTTGAGTCGCTCGATGTCGGCCTGCGGTGCGCGCGAAACGAACACCAGCGTGGTGTCGCGGGCGTTGAGGTGGGCCAGGTTGCCGACATGGTCGGCGATCATCGAGCAGCCCCGGCAGGCGTGGTCGGGCCAGCCATGGATGTCGGGCCCGTAGAACGCGCGATAGACGACGAGTTGTCGCCTGCCGTGGAATAGGCCCAACAGGTCGACCCTGCCCTCGGGTCCGTCGAATTCGTAGGCGGAGTCGACGGCCGTCCACGGCATCCGGCGCCGCATGGCCGCGAGGGCGTCACGGGCCCGGGTGAGTTCCTTCTCCTTGGCCAGCAGTTCCTGATGCGCGCTCGCCCACTGCTCGGCCGACACGATCGGCGGTGTGTTCATCGCTGTCTGCCTTTCGTCTCCAGGGCTCTCAGGCAAGCGGCGACAGGCCGGCGGCGGTGAGCAGGTACGCGTCATGGTCGGTGGCCGCGCCGGTGGCGATCTCGAGCACCGACTTGCCGACCTGTTCGGCCGTGAGGGCGGGCCCGGCGGCCTGCACGAAGGAATCGACGTCGACACCTTGCCGCTCGGCGTAGGCCGCGACGGCGGCGGCGCCCAGGTCGGTGGCCGGCGTCAACCGCGGCAGCACGGCGGTGAAACCGATCCCGAGGCCCGCGCGTTGCGATTCGGCGGCGGCGTAGCTGGTGATGAACCTGACGGTAGCCTTCGCGCCGGCATAGCCGCCAGACAACGGTGATCCGTTCACCGCGGCGCCGCTGGACATCACGATCACCGAACTGCCCCCCGCCAGCGGCCGGCGCACCGCGCGGCTAACCCAGTGGAACGCCTGCGCGACGTCGGTGTTCCAGTTCACGCTGAACGTCTCCCAGGTCTGCTCCTGCAACGGCGCCATCGGCGGCGTCGCCCCGGCGCACAGCACCAGTGTGCGCGGCCGGTATTCGTCGATCAGCCGGTCGGCCGTGGCCGGGTCGGCGGCGTCAGCCACCACCGGGGTGAAGGCGTCGCCGAGCTGGGTGCGCACCTCATCGAGTTGTGATCGGGTGCGCGCGACGCCGGCGACCCGTGCGCCGGCCGCGACCAACGCGGAGGCGATGGCGCGGCCGAATCCGCGGCCCGCGCCGGTCACGATGGCGGTGGTGTCGGCGAGGCCGTCGGTATGGGCGGTGCGGGACTGGTTCATCGTCGTTCTCTCTCTGCGGTGGGTGCTGCGGCCGTGGCCGCGTCGTCACCAATTCAGATACGGCGTGACGGCCGGATTCATCGCGTGCGGCCCGATGAATTTCGGCGGCCCGATGTCTCTAAGGGAGTAGGTTCTTCACCCACCGGAAGGAGAGGCTCGTGCCGGCGCAGGAGGATTTCGTCGAACAGGCGGCGCCTTTTCGTGCCGAGCTGATCGCGCACTGCTACCGCATGCTGGGTTCGGTGCACGACGCGGAAGACCTGGTCCAGGAGACGTATCTGCGGGGCTGGCGCGGCTATCGGGCGTTCGAGGAACGCGCGGCATTGAAGACGTGGCTGTACCGCATCGCCACCAACGCCTGCCTGCGAGCGCTGGAGAACCGCGCCCGGCGCGTGCTGCCGATGGGGGTCGGCGACGGATCGGTCGACCCGGACGCCGATTTCGACGCGAAGGCCGGCGCGCACGCCTGGCTCGAGCCGATCCCCGACGCGATGATGTTCAAGAGCCCGGAAGACGATCTGACCGCAAAGCAGAGCGTGCGGCTGGCCGTGATGACCGCCCTTCAAGAGCTTCCGGCGCGGCAGCGCGCCGTGCTGATTCTGCGCGACGTCGTACAGTTCAGCGCCGCCGAGGTTGCCGAGCTCCTCGAGACCACGCCCGCGGCGGTCAACAGTTCGCTACAGCGCGCCCGGGCCCACCTCGCCGAACTCTCGCCCGCCGAGGAGACCGTGTCCGAGCCCGACGATGCCGAGCGCCGCGAATTGCTCGACCGGTATTGCGCCGCATTCGAAAACGCGGACATGGCCGCGCTGACGGCGCTGCTGCAAGCGGACGTCAAGCTCGAAATGCCGCCTATGCCAGTGTGGTTCACCGGCCGCGACGCCGTGCTGCGGTTCCTCGCCGGACGCGCCCTGGCCCCGCCCGGCGACGTTGTGATGATCCCGACAGCCGCGAATGCGCAACCTGCCGTCGCCGAATACCGGCGTGGCGCCGATCAGACGATGCGGGCCCATTCGATTCACGTCTTGACCACCGGCGTTACCGGCGTCGCGAGCATCACCGTCTTCCTCGACGCCGGGTTGTTCCCCACGTTTGGTTTGGCGGCAACCCGGTAACCTCTGAGCAGGGACGCAATCGCACCCCTTGCTCTCTAAGGGAGGCCCGACCTGCATCGGCTCGCATCGGCTCGCGTCGTCTGCGGTGTCCTCGCACGGTTTTACCTTCCCGGCCCACGTGTGGACAGGTCCTCCACCCGTCAGGATCATTAGGCGCGGTAGACGTAGTTGAAGGGTGACGAGTGAAGATTCCCGGCGTTTCCAGCGTCGTCGCCGGCGTAGCCGGCGGAGCCGCGCAGGTGGTGCGGGCCGGAGTGTCCACCGCGGCGGGCGCCGCGGGCGCGCTGCAGACGCTGGCCAGTCCGGTGACCGACCTCGCCGGCCCGGTCATTCAGGCGGTTGCCCAAACGACGGGCCGCGCGATCGGACTGGACGGTTCGTCCGGCGGCTCCCCCACCGCGATCCTGCCGCCGGTGCGCTGGCACAGCGGGCACCGGGTGCACCTGGATCTGGATCCGCTGCTGCCCTTCCCGCGTTGGCACGAGTACGCGCCGGCCGTGGAGGAGCCGGTGCGCCGGATCCCGGGTGTGGCCAAGGCGCATGTCGAAGGCTCGCTGGGCCGGTTGGTGGTGGAGCTGTCCGACGACGCGGACGGCGACGCCGTGCTGGACGAGGTGCGCGCGACGGTCTCCTCGATCGCCTCGGACATCACCTGGTCGAAGTCGGAGTCACCGCCGCTGTCCGCGCCGTTCGCCGACCCAGGCAACCCGCTGGCGATTCTGGTGCCCCTGACCGCGGCGGCCATGGATGTCGTCGCGATGGGCGCCGCCGTCACCGGATGGGTGACCCGGTTGCCGGCGGCGCCGCAGACCACCCGGGCCGCGGCCGCGCTCATCAACCATCAACCGCGGATGGTCTCGATCCTGGAGGCGCGGCTGGGCCGGGTCGGCACCGACATCGCGCTGGCCGCGACCACGGCGGCCGCCCACGGTCTGACGCAATCGTTCGGCACACCGCTGCTCGATCTGACGCAACGCACCCTGCAGGTCTCCGAGGCGTCGGCGCACCGCCGCGTGTGGCGTGACCGCGAGCCACAGCTGGCCTCCCCCGACCGGCCGCAGGCTCCGGTGGTCCCCGTCATCTCCTCGGCCAAGTCGGAGCTGCCGCGGCACAGCTGGGCCGCGGCGGCCGCCGGTGAGGCCTCCCACGTCGTGGTCGGCGGCACCATCGACGCGGCGATGGACAAGGCGAAAGGCTCGATGGCCGGGCCGGTGGAAAGTTACGTCGATTCGGCGGCCAACGGCTCGCTGATCGCCGCCGTCAGTGCGCTGGTCGCCGGCGGCGGCACCGAGGACGCGGCCGCGGCCATCGAGGCCGGGGTGCCCAGGGCCGCGCACATGGGCCGCCAGGCGTTCGCGGCGATATTGGGCCGCGGGCTCGCCAATTCCGGGCAACTGGTCCTCGACCCGGGCGCGCTGCGCCGCCTGGACCGGGTGAAGGTCGTCGTCATCGACGGCGCCGCGCTGCGCGGCGATCATCGCGCGGTCTTACGGGTCCGCGGGGACGCTCCCGGCTGGGACGACGACCGGGTCTACGAGGTGGCCGACGCGCTGCTGCACGGCGAGGAGGCGCCCGAGCCCGACGCCGACGAGCTACCGGCGACCGGGGCCCGGCTGAAATGGGTTCGCACCCAAGGACCTTCGGCGACACCCGCGCAGGGCCTGGAAAGCGCCGACCTGATCGTGGACGGCGAGTGCGTCGGCAGCGTCGACGTGGGCTGGGAGGTCGACCCGTACGCCATCCCGCTCTTTCAGACCGCGAACCGCACCGGCGCGCGGGTGGTGCTACGCCACGTCGCGGGCACCGAGGACCTCACCGCCAGTGTCGGGACCACGCACCCGCCCGGCACGCCGCTGCTCAACGTGGTCCGGGAGCTGCGCGCCGACCGTGGGCCGGTGCTGCTGATCACCGCGCTGCATCGCGACTTCGCCTCCACCGACACCCTGGCCGCGCTCGCGATCGCCGATGTCGGTGTGGCCCTTGATGATCCGCGCGCCGCCACGGCGTGGACCGCCGACATCATCACCGGCACCGATCTGGCCGACGCGGTGCGCATCCTCTCGGCGATCCCGGTGGCCCGCTCGGCCAGCGAATCGGCGGTGCACCTGGCCCAGGGCGGCACCACGCTGGCCGGTCTGCTGCTGGTCACCGGCGAGCAGGAGGCGGGCACCAGCCCGGTGAGCTTCCGGCGCTGGCTCAACCCGGTCAATGCCGCCGCGGCCACCGCGCTGCTGGCGGGAACCTTCTCGGCCGCTCGGGTGCTCCGGCTGCCCGACCCCACACCCCAACCGCTGACCGCCTGGCACGCACTGGATCCCGAGATCGTCTACTCGCGGCTGGCCGGCGGCGCGCGGCCGATGGCCGTCGAAACCGAGTCGTCCTGGCGGCGCCGCCTCGACGACCTGTCGTACAGCCCGGCGCTGCAACCGCTGCGCAAGCCGTTGCACAACGCGGTCCGGCTGGCGTCCGCCACGCGGACCGAGCTCGCCGATCCCCTGACCCCGATCCTGGCCGTCGGCGCGGCGGCCTCGGCGATCGTCGGCAGCAACATCGACGCGCTGCTGGTCGCAGGCGTCATGACCGTCAATGCGATAACCGGTGGGGCGCAACGACTTCGGGCCGAATCCGCCGCCGCGGAGCTGTTCGCCGAGCAGGACCAGCTGGTGCGCCGGGTGGTCGTTCCTGCTGTCGCGACGACCCGCCGCCGGCTCGAGGCCGCCCGACACGCGACCCGCACGGCGACGGTGTCCGCCAAGTCCCTGCGGCCCGGCGACGTCATCGACCTGGCCGCACCCGAAGTGGTGCCCGCCGACGCCCGGCTGCTGATCGCCGACGACCTCGAGGTCGACGAGTCCCTGCTGACCGGCGAATCGCTGCCGGTGGACAAGCAGGTGGACCCCGTCGCGGTCAACGACCCCGACCGGGCCAGCATGCTGTTCGAGGGCAGCACCATCGTCGCCGGGCACGCGCGCGCCATCGTGGTCGCCACCGGCGTCGGCACCGCCGCGCACCGGGCGATCTCCGCGGTGGCCGACGTCGAGACCGCCGCCGGAATCCAGGCCCGGCTGCGCGAACTCACCAGCAAGGTGCTGCCGCTGACGCTGGCCGGCGGCGCCACGGTGTCGGCGCTGGCGCTGCTGCGGCGCGCGCCGCTGCGCCAGGCGGTCGCCGACGGCGTCGCGATCGCGGTGGCCGCCGTCCCCGAGGGCCTGCCCCTGGTGGCCACCCTGTCCCAGCTCTCGGCCGCCCAACGACTGACCGCGCGCGGGGCCCTGGTCCGCGCGCCGCGCACCATCGAGGCGCTCGGCCGCGTCGACACCGTCTGCTTCGACAAGACCGGCACGCTCACCGAGAACCGGCTGCGCGTGGTGTGCGCGGTGCCCGACGACGTCGACCCGCACGATCCCTTCCCCAAACTGACCGACCCGGAATCGGCCGGCCTGCTGCGGGCCGCCGCGCGCGCGTCGGCTCAGCCCCAGGAGGGCCAGGGACATGCGCACGCCACCGACGAGGCGATCCTGACCGCGGCGAGTTCGCTGAACGGCCAAAGCGATTCGGACTGGGCGATGGTCGCCGAGGTGCCGTTCGAGTCCAGCCGGGGCTTCGCCGCCGCGATCGGCACCGTGGGCCACGACGGCGCTGCCAATGGCCAGCCCGCCGAGGCGCCGGTGCTGGTGCTCAAGGGGGCGCCCGAGGTCATCCTGCCGCGCTGCGCCACGGCGAGCACCCGCAGCCCCTGCTCGGCGAGGCCGTGCACCATCGCCTCGGCCCGCTTGAGGTCGGCGTCCGGGTCGGCGAATTTGCAGCGCGGC
>NZ_LZLU01000137.1:0-64769 GCF_001673415.1 Mycobacterium sp. 1165196.3
GCTGCGGACGCCGAGATCTTCGCCACAGCCGGCAGCGAGCAACGTCGACAATTATTGCGCGACATGGGAATTGAGCATGTTTACGATTCGCGGAGCGTAGAGTTCGCCGACCTGATACGCCGGGACACCGACGGTTATGGCGTGGATATCGTGCTCAATTCCCATGTCGCGCAATAATTGTCGACGTTGCTCGCTGCCGGCTGTGGCGAAGATCTCGGCGTCCGCAGCCCGCGCGATGGCGATCGCCGCCTGTCCGACCCCACCGGTCGCGGAGTGGATCAGCACCCGATCACCGGCACTGATTCGGGCCAGCTCGTGCAGGCCGTAATAGGCGGTGGCGTGCGCGGTGGTCACCGCCGCGGCCTGGTGATCGGTCAGGCCGACCGGCAGCGTGACAGCCAGGCGCGCGTCGCAGGTGAGGAAGTTACCCCAACAACCATTGGCGCTCAGTCCCCCAACATGATCGCCTACCTTGTGGCCGGTCACGTCCGGCCCGACGGCGGTCACCACGCCGGCGAAGTCGGTGCCCAGCTGCGGCAGCCGCCCCTCGAAGGCGGGGTAACGGCCGAACGCAACGAGCACGTCGGCAAAGTTGATGCTGGACGCGCTGACCGCTACCTCGATCTGTCCTGGTCCGGGTGGAATACGGTCGCTGGCAACGAGTTCGAGTGACTCCAGATCACCCGGCGTACGGATCTGCAGGCGTATCCCGTCCCGCTCGCGGTCTGCGACGGCCGTTTGCCGCTCCTCGGGGAGCAGTGGGGCGGGGCACAATCGCGCGGTGTACCACGCGCCATTCCGCCAGGCGGTCTCGTCCTCCTCCAACCCGCCGAGAAGTTGGCGAGCCAGCTGGTCGGCGTCGGTGGTCTCGTCGACGTCGATCTGGCTGGCGCCCAGGTGTGGGTGCTCCATGCCGATCACCCGCACCAGGCCCCGCAGCCCGGCCTGCTCGAGGTTGGGCACGTCGTTGGACACCACGGTTTGGGCGTTGCGGGTCACGACATATAAGCGCGGCGGTTCGCCCGGAAGATCCGCCAACTCACGGGCAATGCGCACCAGATGTTGCACATAGTCCCGGCCCAGCTGCGCACTCCGCTCGTCGGGGTCGCCGTTTTTCGGTCCGGTGAGGATCGCCACACCGGTGAATTCACCGGCACGCAAACGGTTTGCAAGCTGGTCGGAGTTGGAGGTGTGGTCGGCCTGCTGCGGCCAGGACATGGTGGTGCACTGCACCCCATGGTTCTTCAGCGCGTCGGCCAATGTGCTGGCCACCACGTCGGCGGTGGCGCTGGTGCCGATCAGCAGCCAGCTTCCGGCGTCGGTGTGGTCCAGCTCGGGCAATTCTCGTTGCCGCCATTCGATGGTCAACAACCGCTCGGCCAGCAGCCGATCGTCATTGCCGCTCCCCGACGCGCTGGTGCCCACCCGCAGCCCCTGCACGGTGACCAGGACCGCCCCGTGCTCGTCGAGCAGGTCGATGTCGGCCTCGACCCCGGAGGTATCGGCTTTCGTCACCCGTGTGTAGCAGTAATGGACGTTGCGGGCAGCGCTGTAGGCGCGCAGGAGGCGAATACCCAATACCAATCCGAGCGCGCCTTCGCCCAGGGCCTGAACGTCCGGATGAGCCTCCACGGACTGAAAACACGCATCCAGCAGTGCGGGATGCACGCCGTAAGCCGCTTGCTGCGAGCGGATTTGGCGGGGTAGCGCCACCTCGGCCAGCACGGTGCCCGTCGCCCCACCGCCGGTGTGCACGGCGCCGAGACCGGCGAACGCGGGACCGTAGTGGACGCCCCGCTCGTCCATGCGCTTGCGCACTTCTGCGCCGTCGTCACAACCCGGATGCGCCGCAAGTAGTGCGGACATGTCGTGCGCAAGTGGCTGCTCGTCCTCCGCGACGCGGAGGACGGCGGAAGCATGCCGCGCCTTTTCGGCGCCCTGATGTGACTCCACGGTGAAGTCGACAACGCCAGGCGAGGACAACGACCCCGAGGCGCCGATCGTGGTCAGCTCCTCCAGCAGGAGCGCCTGCTCGAAGCGGATGTCACGAACCTCAGCCGCCTCGCCCAGCACGGTACGCGCCGCCGCCAGCGCCATCTCGCAGTAAGCGGCTCCCGGCAGCATGGGCACGTCCCGAAGCCGGTGGTCCGCGAGCCAGGGGTGGGCGGCGGTGCCGACCTCGGCCTGCCAGACGTGGCGTTCCGGTTCCTCGTCCAAGCGCACATGCGAGCCCAGCAGGGGGTGCACTGCGACGGTGCAACCACCATGTGTCGGGGATTCCTGGCCCCCGCCGCTCAACCACAGCCGCCGGTGCGTCCACGTCGGCAGCGGTGCATCGACCAGCCGCCCGCTCGGGTAGAGCACCGAGAAATCGACCGCCGCGCCCGCGGTGTGCAGGTCCGCCACAAATCCACGCAGGCCGTGCGGAAGCTTCTGTTCGCGGCGCATACCGGCCAGAGCGGCCATGGGCATCTCGCGGTTGCGGGCGGTCTGCTCGAGGGCGCGGACAAGTAGCGGGTGTGGCGACAGCTCGGCAAAGACCCGGTAGCCGTCCTCGAGAGCTGCCTGCACTGCCGTGGCGAACCGCACCATACGGCGCATGTTGTTCGCCCAATAGCGGGCATCGCACACCGGCTGCTCCCGCGGATCGAACAGGGTCGCCGAGTAGAAGGGCACTTGCGGTGTCATCGGGCTGATGTCGGCGAGCACGTCGATCAATTCGTCCATGATCGGATCGACCTGAGGCGAATGGAAGGCGACATCGGTGGGAACCTCGCGCGCCATCACGTCGCGCTGCTCCCAGGCCGCGACCAGGTCGTGAACCGTTTGCGCGGCGCCGGCGATCACCGTGGACTGCGGCGAGGCCACGACCGCCACCACGACATCGTTGATACCGCGTGCCGTCAGTTCCGAAAGCACCTGCTGCGCAGGCAATTCCACCGAAGCCGTGGCACCGGCACCGGCCACGCGAGTCATCAGCCGCGAGCGCCGGCAGATCACGCGCACCCCGTCTTCCAGCGACAACGCGCCCGCGGCGACAGCTGCCGCGGCCTCACCGAGAGAGTGCCCGATGACCGCCCCCGGGCGCACCCCGTAGGCCTTCATCGTGGCGGCCAGGGCGACCTGCATGGTGAACAGCGTCGGTTGGACCCGGTCTTGACCGGTCACGGTCTGCGGCGCCGAGATCGCGTTGGTCACCGAGAATCCGGACTCCCGGGCGATCAGCGGCTCGGCTTGCGCGACGGTGGCGGCGAACACCGGTTCGTTCGCCAACAGGTCGGCGCCCATCGCCGCCCATTGCGAACCCTGCCCGGAAAACACCCATACCGGTCCGCGGTCGTCCTGTCCGACCGCGGCCGGATACGGAGTGTCGCCGTCGGCAATCTCGCGCAGGGCCTCTACGAGTTCGCGCCGGTTGCTGGCGATGGCGGCGGTGCGTACCGGGCGGTGCGCGCGCCGACGTGCCAGGGTATAGGCAAGGTCGGGCAGCGCCAGGTCGTCATGTGCTCGCACCCAATCGGCCAGCCGGCCGGCGGTGCGGCGCAGTTCGTCGGCCGAGGTGGACGACAGTGGAAACAGCAGAGACGCCGTCGTCGAAGCCTCGGGTGAGACACCCTCGGACACAGCGGCTTCGAGAACCTGCTCAGGTGCTTGTTCCACGATGGCGTGCACGTTGGTTCCCGACAGCCCATACGACGAGACCGCCGCCCGCCGCGGGTGATGGCCGTTCGTGACCCACCGTGTATTTTCCTGCGGCACAAACAGCTTCGTATCTATTCGGGCAAGATCATCGGGTAGCCGGGTGAAGTGCAGATTCCGGGGAACCACACCGTGTTGCAGGGCGAGGATGGCCTTTAGCAGCCCGAGCGCTCCGGAGGCCGCTTGGGTATGCCCGAAATTGGTCTTCACCGACGCCAGCGCGCAGGGGCCGTCGACGCCATAGACGTTGGCCAAACTGGCGTATTCGATCGGGTCACCCACCGGGGTGCCGGGGCCGTGCGCCTCGACCATGCCGACCGTGCGGGCGTCCACACCCGCGGCGGCTAACGCCGCCTGATACACGGCTGTCTGGGCGGTCTCCGATGGTGTCGCGATGTTCACGGTGTGCCCGTCCTGGTTAGCAGCGGTCCCGCGCAGCACCGCCAGGATTCGGTCCCCGTCGCGTTGCGCGTCCGCCAACCGCTTGAGCAGCACCATGACGCTGCCCTCCCCGCCCACGAACCCGTCCGCCGCGACGTCGAAGGCGTGGCAGCATCCGGTCGGCGACAGCATGCCCTCGGCCGACCCGGCGGAGAATTTCCGCGGATCCAACGCCAGCGTGGCCCCGCCGGCCAGCGCGAGGTCGGTTTCACGCTCGTGCAGGCTGCGGCAGGCCAGGTGTATCGCCGTCAGGCCGGAAGAACACGCCGTGTCCACCGTCAATGCGGGACCGTGGACCCCCAAGGCGTAGGCGATGCGCCCGGACGCCAGGCTGAAGCTGTTGCCGGAGAAGCCATATGCCCCCTCCACGGAGTGCGCGTCGGCGGCCAGCAATTGGTAGTCGCCATGCGTCAACCCCAGGAACACACCGGTCAGTGAGTCAGCGATGCGCTCCCTCGTGAGACCGGCGTGTTCCATGGCCTCCCACGAGGTCTCCAGCAGCAACCGGTGTTGCGGATCCATCGCGGTCGCTTCTCGCTCGTTGATCCCGAAGAACTCGGAATCGAAACCGGCGACGTCGTCGATGAAGGCGCCCCACCGCGATACCGACCGGCCCGGCACACCGGGTTCCGGGTCGTAGTACTCGTCGGCGTCCCAGCGGTCGGGCGGTATTTCGGTGACCAGGTCATCGCCGCGTAACAACGCTTCCCACAACTGATCCGGCGAGTCGATGCCGCCGGGAAGCCGACACGCCATGCCGATCACCGCAACAGGAGTGACAGGCGTGGTGGCCATCGGGGCGGAGTAATCGGTCGAAGGCGAGCGCTGCATGGCGTCGTCGATCAGTTGGGCAGTCATTTCGCCTCCTTGCGGCAGCGACCGAGTGGCTTGTCAGTCGCGGGGGTGCCGTCGGTTGTGTAGTAGAACGGGGTGATACTCACCGGTCCTCCATGATTCGCTTTGGCATGAGCCGAATGGGTCGGTGCACTCGCTGCAACCGACCGTGCGCGCTAGGGCTGGGCCCGGAAAGGGCCTCGACGAAGTGCATGCCCCGAGCGTCGTGGCTTTCAATCCTGTTGTCAGGCTTATCAAGTCGGTAGCGTAGTCAGGACCCGCACATAGAGTGGTGAACGCAAGGCGACAGAGTGGTGGCTCCGGTACCGGCAATAAATAACGCTACCGAAAATGAGTCTTTTGGCACGGATTAGATTCCGCGACAGCACTTTTCGTCGACCTACGGGAGTTGGGTATTACGCGGCGGGCCGCCGGAGAGAACTGTACCGCGACCGTGCCGCTCGGCGTCCAGTAGACGTAGCCGACGACGACCAGCTAAAGCTCCCCGGCGTCGATGGCTTCCTTGACTTCCTGCGCGCGGGCTACCTGCGCGGCGGTGTACCCGATTAGCAGCGCCACCCCACCCAGTAGCACGACCACTCCGGCCAACCACAACAGGCCGTAGGTGTAGCCGCGGTCCAGCGCATGCAACTGGGCGGCGTTCATGAACTTCACCGGCCGGAGGGTGCCGCCGAGGTGCAGCGTGCGCGACGTGATGGCGACCTGGATGACGACCAGCACCAGCGGTCCACCCAAGGTCTGCAGCATCATCGAAATCGCCGACGTGGGCCCGATCCGGTCCGAATCGACGGAGGCGATCACCGATAGCGTGAGCGAGACGAAGACCGCCCCGATACCGATAGCGCCAACGATGAGCGGCAACACAAGATTCGGGAAGTACGGCGTGCCCCGGTTGAAGGTCGAGCCGTACAGCGCCGCGCCCAGAATCAGGCCGCCGCTGGCGATTACCACCACCCGGGGCGGGAACCACATCACCAGCTTCGACGCCACGGCCACCCCGATGGCCATCGCGATGCCGAACGGGACGAAGGCGATGCCGGCGCGCAGCGGGCTGTAGCCCATGATGGTCTGCACATACAGGCCGACCACCACAGTCAGGGTGAAAAATATCCCACCGGCAAGGAACATGGATGCGAATGTGGCCAGCCGGTTGCGGTCGAGGAACAGGCTGAACGGCACGAGGGGGTTCTCGGCCCTGCGCTCGACGACGAGGAACGCCACGAAAGCGGCCAGAGCCACCACGCCCGAACCGAGCGTGACGGCCGATAGCCACCCCTTCTCCGGGCCGATCGAGAGGCCAAACACTGCGGCGGTACAGGTGAAGGTGGCCAGCACAGCCCCCGCGCTGTCGAGCTTCATCCGCTCCTTCTGGGTCTCCTGCAACGTGTTGACGGCGAGGTAAATCACGGCCAGACCGATCGGCACGTTCACCAAAAACGCCAGGCGCCAGGACATGTCGGTGAGTGCCCCGCCCACCACCAGGCCCAGCACCCCACCGAGACCAGACGTTGCGCCGAACACCGCCGTCGCAAAGTTACGTTCCGGTCCCGTCGGGAACGTGGTCGCTATTAGCGCCAGAATCGTCGGTGTGGTGATTGCGGCGGCCCCGCCGTGCAGCAGCCGTGCCGATATCAGCACGCCCCCGTCCCAGGCGACGCCGCACAGCATCGAGGCGAAAGTGAACAGCGCGACTCCGACGATGAAAGCACGTTTGCGGCCGATAGCGTCACCCAGGCGGCCGCCCAGCAGCATCAAACCGCCAAAGGTCAGCATGTAGGCGGTGATCACCCAACTCCGCGCGGCATCCGATAAGCCGAGCTCGTTCTGGATCCTGGGAAGCGCAAAGATCGCGACGGGGCCGTCCATCGACACCATCAGCTGTATGCCGCCGATCGCGACAACGACGGCGACGAATCGGCGGGACCGCAACAAAGCCGGAATGCGCCGCTTCGTATGGTGCAATGTGGTCGGTTCGACGGACATTAGGAACCGCTATTTCGCCGCGTCGCCATAGCGCCAAATGCGCGTTCGAAGAGCGAATCCCTGCGTCTGGGTATCACTCACCACGACGCGACCACACCGACCCTTCTCGAATTTTCGCATGGAGCCCAGCTCTTTCGTGAGTGTGATGGCGGTATTGTCCGGGTGCGTTCAAGGCGCTTTTGGTGCTTTTAATCTATGCACGCAGGCTCGGTTTCTATCAGGGCTTTGATGTGTTGTCCGTACTGGACGAGCGATTCGGCAGTCAACATATCCAGGTGCGCACACTCGACCGGGTAGCTGCTGATGTCGCCAGTAACGTAAGGTCGCCAACTTTGCGTAGGACACGAGCCCTGATCCCCCTTATCCTCCATGGCGGAGAATAGGGTTATATCCCCATCGAAGACACCGGGTTCGTGGACTTGAGCCAATGCCTGGTTACGGTTGATGTTCTGAACGCCGAAATCGACAAGTTGTTTGTACCGAGCAAATTCGACAATTCCTCGTTCGCGAAGCAGTCCTTCCGCCCGCTCAAAAGTAAGCGGCTCATCCTGATCGGGCATCTCTATGTGACACAACCGCAAGACCTCTTCCAGCACGTCCTGCTCGGCCAGGTTTGGTAGATCGACGCTGCTGTCGGTGATTAGCAAAGCGTCGAGAAGGACAAGGTTTGCGATTACGCATCCGCGCCGCTGCAGCTCGATGGCAATTTCATGCGCGACAATGCCGCCAAACGACCAACCGAGAAGGTTGTAGGGCCCGGTTGGATCAACCCCTTGGATCCGGTCGGCGTAGGTTACCGCCATCTCGCGGATTGACTCGGGTTCAGCCTCGCCATTTTGCGGGGTTTGTTGAATGCCAATGATCGGGCAGTCCAAGTAATCGCCGAGAGCGTAATACGGCCAGACCAGCCCACCCGCGGGATGGATGCAGAACATCGGGCGACCCGCGCCCTCTTTGAGGAACTCAACGGGGACTAGTTCCACCTCGCCGGCATCTTGGTCCAGCTGCTGACTCAAGCTCCGCACGGACGGCGCCTGGAATAGTGTGCGCACCGCTAGGTTGGCGTCGAGGCTGGTGTTGATCGCGGCGATCAGGCGCATCGCCGACAGCGAATCCCCGCCCAAATCGAAGAAGGAGTCGTCGACCCCGACCCGTTCGAGGCCGAGTATCTGGGCGTAAATGCCGGCCATGATCTCCTCGGTGGGAGTGGTCGGGGCGCAATAGCGATCGCCCCGTTGGTATTCCGGCGCCGGCAGGGCGCGGGTGTCGAGTTTGCCGTTGACCGTCAGCGGCAGTGCGTCGATCACCACGACCGCGGCGGGCACCATGTAGGCCGGGAGTCGCTGCATGAGCTTTGTGCGGCTTTCGGCCGGATCTGCAGTGCCGGTGATGTAGCCGATCAGGCGCTTGTCACCGGGGCGGTCCTCGCGCGCGATCACCGCCACCTGATCTACGCCGTCGAGTGCGGCCAGGGCGGCGCGAACTTCTCCGAGTTCGATGCGGTAACCACGGATTTTGACTTGCTCGTCGGCGCGGCCCAGGTACTGCAGTTGCCCATCGGGGCCCCACTTCACCAGGTCTCCGGTGCGATACATCCGTGTCCCCGGCGCCCCGAACGGGCAGGCAACAAACCGCGATGCGGTCAATCCCGCGCGGAACATATAGCCGACCCCGACTCCGACACCGGCCACATACAACTCCCCGACGACCCCGACCGGCACTGGACGCGCCCACTGATCCAGCACGAACAACGCGGCGCCTGGGAGCGGCGAGCCGATCGGCGGCGCGCCCGAACCGGCGACCAACGGCGCACTCCTGGATGCACACACCGTGGTTTCGGTCGGGCCGTATTCATTGACCATCACCCGCCCGGGCGCCCACCGATCCACCAGCTCGGCCGGGCACGCTTCACCGGCCACCAGCAGCGCCATCGACTCCAATCCCTCAGGGGACAGCATCGCCAGCGGAGACGGCGACTGACTCGATGTCTTGACCTGCTCAGCGACGAGCAAGGCATGCAAGTCTTCGGCCGAGCGTGTCACCGACTCGGGCACCACTACCAGCCGCCCGCCGTGGAACAACGCACGCCAGATCTCTTCCACCGAGGCGTCGAAGGCCAAGGAATGCCCCAGCGTCGACGGTCCCGCCGGCAGGTGGATATCCGGCGGCCCGAACATCTGGGTGACGTTGTGGTGGGTGATGGCAACGCCTTTGGGCACACCGGTGGTGCCAGACGTGTAGATGAGGTAGGCGATGTCGTCGGGGGCCGGCGCCGACAGGTCGGTGCACGGGTAGCCGTTGATTCGGGCGTCCTTGATCTGGGCGTCCTTGACGTCGATGACCACCAGGTCACACGAGTACTTGTCGAACCGGTCGGCGAGCTCGGCGGTGGTGAGCGCGGCGATCGGCGCGACGTCGGCCAGGATGAATTCGATTCGCGCGTCGGGATGCGCGGGGTCGAGCGGCAGGTAGGCTGCCCCGGTTTTGAGCACCGCCAAGATCGCCACGATCGCCTCGGCGGAACGGGAAAGCAGCAGTGCCACAGTCTGTCCCGGGCACGCCCCATGGCCGGCCAGCAGATGCGCCAACCGGTCAGATGCCTCGTCGAGGCCCCGGTAGGTCATCGAGTGGCCGTCGCAGGTGATCGCCACCGCCTCGGGCGTGCGCGCCACCTGCGCAGCGAACAGCGTCGGAATCGACACCGCGGTGGACTGCGGCGCGGTCAACGCGGCCCGGTTGCCGATCCCGTCGAGGTGGGCGTGCTCACGCTCGTCGAGTAGATCGACCGCTGACAAGTGCTGGCTGGGGTCGGCACTCACGGCCGCCAAGACGCGGCCCAACCGCTCGATCAACGCCTCGATGCTGGCCGCGTCGAACACGTCGGTGCGATACTCCACCGACCCGGCGATCCCGGCGGGCTGGCCGCCCTCGCCGAAACGTTCGGCCAGCGTGAAGGTCAGATCCATGCGGGCGACCCGCGTGTCCGCCGATAGCGGTGTGACCTGCAAATCACCCAAAGCCAGCCCCCCGGCGGCCAGGTCATTGTCGGGCCCGGCGAAGTTTTGCCAAGCCAGCGCGACCTGCACCAGCGGATGATGGGCCAGGCTGCGGGTGGGGTTGAGCCGCTCGACGAGTAACTCGAAGGGCACATCCTGGTGCTCGTAGGCGGCCAGGCTGCGGGCACGCACCTGGTCGAGGGCTTCGGTGAAGCTGGGGTCACCCGACAAATCGACCCGCAGCACCAAGGTGTTGACGAAGAATCCCACCAGCTCATCGAGTGCGGGATCGTCACGCCCGGCGATCGAGAACCCAACTGCCACATCACTGCTGGCGCTGAGCTTGCCCAGCAGCACCGCCAGGGCGGCCTGGATCACCATGAAGCTGGTCGCGTTGTGCTCGCGAGCCAGCGCGCGCACCCGTTGCTGCAGCTCGGCGGGCCAGTCCACGATCACACTGGCGCCGCGGTAATCGGCCACCGGCGGGTAGGGCCGATCGGTGGGCAACGCCAGCCGCTCGGGCAGCCCGGCCAGCTCCTGCTCCCAATAAGCCAGCTGCGCGGCGATCGGGCTGTCGGCATCGGCCACATCCCCGAGCTGGGCGCGCTGCCACAACGTGTAATCGACGTACTGCACCGCCAACGGCGCCCACCCCGGCGCCCGCCCGGCACACCGGGCGGCATAGGCCACCCCCAGATCAGCCACCAGCGGGGCCATCGACAAGCCGTCGCCGGCGATATGGTGCATCACGGCCACCAACACATGCTCATCCTCAGCGACACGGAAAAGCCTTGCCCGCAACGGGATCTCGGTCGCCAAATCAAACGAGTGCCGCACCGTGGGATCGATGGCATCCTGCAGCCGGTCCACCGGCCAGCCGGTGGCATCGACGACCTGCCAGCCGAAGTCGGCCCGGTCGGCCGGGATCACCACCTGCCGTGGTATCCCCTCGACCGCGGGGAACAAGGTGCGCAGGCTTTCCTGGCGAGCCACCACATCGGCCAGCGCCGCCCCCAACGCCTCGGCGTCCAGGTGCCCACTGAGCCGCAACGCCGCCGCCATGTTGTAGACCGGTGACGGCCCCAGCAACTGGTCGACGAACCACAACCGCTGCTGGGCAAACGACAACGGCACCACCGCGGGCCGCTCGAGGGCCACCAACGGCTCGCGCCGACCCCCGTCGCCACCCACACGCAACGCCAACTGGGCCACCGTGGGCGCCTCGAACACCGTGCGCACCGACAACTCGGCGCCCAAACCCATCTCTATCGCGGCGACGAGACGCATCGCCAACAACGAATCCCCGCCCGCATCGAAGAACGAGTCATCGACACCGACCTCGTCGGTCCCCAACACCTCGGCGAACACGCCGGCCAAGATCTCCTCAACCGGGCTGGCCGGAGCGCGATAACCGGCGTTCTGATACGCGGGCGCCGGCAGGGCGCGGGCATCGAGTTTGCCATTGGGCGTGAGCGGCAGCGCCGCCAACACCACCACCGCGGCCGGCACCATGTACTCCGGCAATCGCTCGCCCAGCGCGCTGCGTAGCTCGGCCGGGCTAGCTGTCCCGGTCACGTAGCCGACCAGGCGTTTGTCGCCCGGGCGGTCCTCGCGGGCTACCACTACCGCCTGCTGCACCCCGTCCAGCGCTGCCAGAGCGGCCCGAATCTCCCCCAGCTCGATGCGATACCCGCGGATCTTGACCTGTTCATCGGCACGTCCCAGATACCGCAGCTGCCCGTCAGCACCCCACCACACCAAGTCTCCGGTGCGATACATCCGCGTCCCCGGCGCCCCGAACGGGCACGCCACAAACCGCGACCCGGTCAACGAAGCCCGGCCCACATATCCGTTCGCCAGCCCCCCACCGGCCACGTACAACTCCCCGACGACTCCCGCGGGAACGGGCCGCAGCCAGCTATCCAGCACGAACAATGCCGCCCCTGACACCGGCGCGCCGATCGGCACCACACCCGAACCCGCCGCCAGCGGCGCGCTCATCGCCGCGTATATCGTGACCTCGGTCGGGCCATAGGCATTGACCATCACCCGCCCCGGCGCCCAGCGATCCACCACCTCGGCCGAGCAGGCCTCGCCACCCACCAGCAGCGCCACCGACTCCAATCCCTCAACCGGCAACGCCGCCACCGCCGACGGTGTCTGGGTCAACACGCTGACCTGCTCCGCCACCATCAAGGCATGAAACTCTTCCGGGGAACTCGTCACCGACTCGGGCACCACCACTAGGCGCCCGCCATGCAGTAACGCGCCCCAGATCTCCCACACCGAGAAGTCAAAGACGTAGGGATGGCATTGCGTCCACACTCGTCCGGGCGGCAGGCCGGCGTTCAACGACTCCAGGTGCTGGGTGAGGTTATGATGGGTGATCGCCACTCCCTTGGGCACGCCGGTGGTGCCCGAGGTGTAGATCAAATAAGCGATGGCATCCGGGGCCGGCCCCGGCACACCCGTGCACGGGTAGGTGTCCACGCGGGGATCGTTGACATCGATGACCAGCAGCCGACGCCCGTCGAGACGCACGCGCAGGTCCGCCGTGGTGATCGCCGCGGTCGGCTGAGCGTCGTCGAGCAGGAATCCGATCCGTTCCGCCGGCGCGCCCGGGTCAATCGGCAGATACGCCGCCCCGGCCTTGAGCACCGCCAGAATCGCCACGACCGCCTCCATCGACCGGGAAAACAGCAGTGCCACCGGCGCCCCCGCGCCCACTCCCTGGTCGACGAGCAAGTGCGCCAACCGGTTCGACGACTCATCAAGCTCGCGGTAGGTCATCGAGCGGCCTCCGCACGTCAGCGCGACCGCCTCCGGTGCGCGAGCCACCTGCGCGGCGAACAACACCGGAATCGACACCGGCGGCGGTGCGGGTCGGGTCAACGCCGCCCGGTTACCGATCCGATCCAAGCGGGCATGCTCACCCTCGCCAAGCAAATCCACCGACGACAGCCGCCGGGTGGGATCGGCGGTCATCGCCGCCAACACGCGCTCCAACCGCTCGATCAACGCCTCGATGCTGGCCGGGTCGAACACGTCGGTGCGATATTCCACCGTCCCGGAAATCCCGGCGGGCTCACCGGCCTCGGTCCAGGATTCCTTGAGGAAGAAGACCACATCCATCTTCGCGGTTTGGGTGTCGCCGACCAGCGGCGTGACCTGAAGATCGCCCAAACTCAGCCCCGTCGCGGGGACTTCGATTTGCCCAGGGAAGTTGTTCCAGGCGAACACCACCTGAACCAGCGGGTGATGGGCCAGCGACCGCGCGGGGTTGAGCCGCTCGACGAGCACCTCGAAGGGCACGTCTTGGTGCTCGTAGGCGGCCAGGCTGCGTGCTCGCACCTGAGCCAGCAGCTCGGCCACGGTGGGATCGCCGGCTAGATCGACGCGCAGCACCAAGGTGTTGACGAAAAAGCCCACCAGCTCATCCAGTGCCGGGTCGCGGCGCCCGGCAATCGGGAAGCCCACTGCCACATCGCTGCTGGCGCTGAGCTTGGACAGCACCACCGCCAGGGCGGCCTGCGTCACCATGAAACCGGTCGCGTTGTGCTCGCGGCCAACACGGGCAACCTGCTGCTGCAATAGCGCCGGCCACTGCACCGCCACCCTGGCGCCGCGCTGATCGGCCACCGGCGGGTAGGGCCGATCGGTGGGCAGCTGCAGCCGCTCGGGCATCCCGGCCAATGCCTGCTCCCAGTAGGCCACCTGCGCGGCGATGCGGCTTTCAGTGTCATCGAGATCGCCGAACTGCGCGCGCTGCCACAGCGTGTAATCGACATACTGCACCGGCAATGGCGTCCAGCCGGGGGGTTGCCCCTCGCACCGGCTGGCATAGGCCACCCCCAGGTCACGCACCAGCCGGGTCGTCGACCAACCATCAGCGGCGATTTCGTGCACCACCGCCACTATCACGTGTTCGTCCTCGGCGACGCGGAAAAGCCTTGCCCGCAACGGGATCTCGGCAGCCAGGTCAAATCCGTAACTCACGGTAGCGCGGATAGCCTCCTGCAGCCGGCCCGCCGGCCAGCCGGTGGCATCGATGACGTCCCAACCGAAATCGGCCTGCTCGGCGGGCACTACCAGCTGCCGCGGTACCCCCTCGACCGCCGGGAACAGCGTGCGCAGGCTCTCGTGGCGGCCCACCACATCCACCAGTGCCGCACCCAGCGCGTCCACATCAAGCGGCCCGGCCAGCCGCAACGGCAGCACCACGTTGTAAAGCGGTGAGGGCCCCTGCAACTGGTCGATGAACCATAACCGGCTCTGGGCAAACGACAACGGAACCACCGCCGGCCGCTCAACCGGCTTCAGCGGCTCCAGGCCCCCGCCCTTACCGACACGGGACGCCAACTGGGCGACCGTGGGCGCCTCGAACACCGCACGCACCGAAATATCGGCATCCAGACGGGTGTTGACCGCGGCGATCAAACGCATCGCCGACAGGGAATCCCCGCCCAGGTCGAAGAACGAGTCGTCGATCCCGATCTTGTCGATCCCGAGCACCTCGGCATAGATGCCGGCGAGGATTCTTTCCGTCTGGGTCTGCGGCGCCCGGAAGGCTGTGGTGGCAAACACCGGCGCCGGCAAGGCTTTACGGTCGATCTTGCCCGAGGTCGTCATCGGGAACTCGTCGAGCACCACGATATGGGTCGGCACCATATATTCGGGCAACCACGCGCTCAATTGCTGACGCACCGCGGTGATCTTGGTGTTGGTCTGCGGGTCATTGGCGTAACCGGTCACCCGGTGGGGCCCGTCAGCCGGCAGATACAGATCGGTCAGCGCCGACGTCCGCTCAGCGTCCGCTGCAGCGATGAACACCGCATCCACGGTGCCCGGTTGGGCACCCCAGGTGACCGCGACGTGATATCCGGCGCTCTCCCCGAGGCGGTGCAGTTGTTCGGGGACAACTGCATCGGCGCCGTCGGCGAGGGCCACTGCGTCCGCCAGGGACAGCCCGCCCAGCAGGGCTTGCTCGATGCGGACGTCGCTGATCAGTCCGGCGCGGGGGATCTCAGTGATGCGAACGGTGCTGGGACGCTGAGCCACCAACCGGTCGTGCAGTCCGCTCAGCCCCGCGCACTGGGTCCACGCCCAGCTGTCTGCGCCGGCCAGGGAGCGCACCGGCGCGGGGGATTTACGGATGACGAGGTCGTAACGATAGCGGTTGAGTTCGTTGTCGGCCATCCCGCGCTTGACTTCGATATCCAGCCCGGCGGCCGACGGATGGCCGGCAGCCCAGGTGGTGAAAAACTCTGGGGCCAACAACAATTCGGCTTCGCTGAGCACGGCGCGCTGAACTCGTTGGCGAATCTCGTCGGCGTCGGCGATGTCGGTGGCGCTGCGGGCGAGCGCGATCCCGGTCTGGAACGCGCCCTGCAGACTGTGGTTGCGCACATCGCCGATAAACAGTGCCCCGCCCGGTGCCAGCAATCGCATCGCGACCGCCAGCACGTCGGTCAGATACCGCGCGCTCGGGAAGTACTGGACCACCGAATTGAGCACCACGAGATCGAAGTGGCCTTCCGGCAACCCGGCGGCGACATCGGCGGGCTGCACCTGCAACCGCACCCGATCGCCCCACGACCGTCCGGCCACGGCGGCCTGCAGCCGCTGGATCGTCGGCGCGGAGAAGTCCGTCGCCCAATACTCGGAACACACCGGGGCCACCTGGGAAAGCAATAGCCCCGAGCCCACGCCGATCTCCAGTACCCGCGCGGGATGCAGTTGAAGGATCCGATCCACGGTGGCCGAACGCCACTCCTCCATCTCTTCGAGCGGAATCGGATCGTCGGTGTAGCTGCTGTTCCAGCCGCGGAAGTCCATGCCGAACTCCGGCGCCTCCACGTCAGCGCCATACGCCTCGTCATATAGCTGTTGCCACGCGTCGACGGTTTCGGCGTCGTGCTCGGCGGTGGTGGTCTGCTCGAGGGTCACATAGGCGACCAGATGCGAGCCGGTTTTGCTCTCATGCACGGTCGCGGCCGCGCGGGTGACCTGGGGGCAGCCCAGCAAG
Organism: Mycobacterium sp. 1165196.3; assembly: GCF_001673415.1. Taxonomy (NCBI): domain Bacteria; kingdom Bacillati; phylum Actinomycetota; class Actinomycetes; order Mycobacteriales; family Mycobacteriaceae; genus Mycobacterium; species Mycobacterium sp. 1165196.3. The sequence goes on from NZ_LZLU01000137.1 coordinate 16,000, forward strand.
GTGTTTTCGATTTCGCCCAGTTCGATGCGGTGTCCACGCAGCTTGATCTGTGCGTCGGCACGGCCGAGATATTCCAGGGTTCCATCGGGTGCCCAGCGCACCAGGTCGCCGGTGCGATACAGCCGCGCGCCCGCAGGCCCGTAGGGATCCGCCACGAATCGTTCCGCGGTCAATTCCGCCCGGCCCAGGTAGCCGCACGCCACCGCCGGTCCGCCCAGATACAGGTCACCGACCACCCCGATCGGCGCGGGGTTCAGCCGCGCGTCGAGCACCAGTGCGCGCATCCCCGGGAGCGGGGTGCCGATGCGGACCGGCTGCCCCGCCAGCAGCGGCGCAGTGGTGGCCCAGATCGTGGCCTCGGTGGGACCGTAGCCGTTGAACATGCACCGCCCCGGCGCCCACGCGGTCACCAACTCGTCCGGGCAGGCCTCACCGCCGACGATCAGCGTGGACAACCCATCCAGCCGGGTTCGATCCAGCGTCGAGAGCAACGTCGGGGTCATCACCGCCGCGTTGACCCGATGCTCCTCCAGCAAGGCGGTCAACGCCTCGCCGGCAAAGACCTCCGGCGGCGCAACCACCAACGCGCCCCGCGCTCCCACCGCGACCAATAGCTCGCCGAGCGCGGCGTCAAACGTCGGGGAGAGCACCGCCAGCATGCGGGTGTCCTCGCCCATGCCGAATACCTCGCGGTGCGCCGCGGCTACCCCGGGCAGACCGCCGTGGCTGACCGCCACACCCTTGGGGGTGCCGGTGGACCCCGACGTGAAGATCACATAGGCGGTGTTATCCGGCCCCAGCGACGCCAGCCGGTCGGCGTCGGTGATCGCCTCTGCGCACCGCCCAGAAAGGTCCAGGCCGTCCATGCGCAGCACCGCGCGCGTCCCGGCCCCGGCCACCACGTCGGCATCGCGGGTCAGGACGCACACCGCGTCCACCGAGTCCAGCACCGTGGCGATCCGCTCGACGGGGTGAGTGGGATCGACCGGCACATACACGCCGCCGGCTTTCTGCACCGCCCACCACGCCACCACCAGCTCCGTGGACCGGCCGATCGCCACGCCGACGGCGCGTTCCGGACCCACCCCTGCCTCGATCAGCACCCGCGCCAGCCGCGTCGACCACTGGTCGAGTTCGCGATAGGACAAGGTCCGGGCATGATCGACGACCGCCACCGCGTCCGGGTCGGCGGCCACCGCTGCTCCCAACAACTCCGGCGCCACTCCCGTCGGCGCCTCGACGCCGGCGCCAGACCACCGCAAGAGCACCAAATCCCGCTCGTCGGGATCCAGCAACGCCAGGTCGCCCACCACCACGGACGCGTCCCCTACGATCGCTTCGATCACCCGCTCAAACCAGCTGACGAAGCGCTCGATGGTGACCCGGTCGTACAGATCGGTGGCATAGGTCACGACGCCGGCGGCCATCGGTGCGGTCGGGTCCTCGGAGGGCACCTCTCGCAGATCGACGTCCAGGTCGAACTTGGCGGTGCGGCTGTCCACCGCGAGTGGCTCGACGCTGAGCCCGTCGAGAGCCACGTCGGGCCGCACATTGTTCTGGAAGGCCAAGGCCACTTGGAACACCGGATGATGCGCCGTGGAGCGCACCGGGTTGAGCTGCTCGACCAGCCGCTCGAAGGGCAGATCCTGGTTGCTGTAGGCGTCCAGCGCTTTCTGACGCACGCCCTCAAGCACCTCGCTGAACCGGTTCGCGGGCGTCACCCCCACCCGCAACACCCACGTGTTGACGAAGAACCCGACCAGCTCATCGAGCGCCGCATCCATCCGGCCGGCGATCGGGGTGCCGATCGCGATGTCCTCGCCGGCCCCGGCCCGGTGCAACACCACCGCCATGGCCGCCTGCAACACCATCGAGGCGGTCGCATTATGCGCAGCCGCCAGCGCCTTGATTCCGGCCCACAGCCGTGGATCGAGGTGCACGTCCACCGCATCGCCGCGGTAGCTCGGCACCGGCGGGCGCGCCCGGTCCGCCGGCAGCGACACCACCTCAGGCAGATCGGCCAACTCGTTTCGCCAGTACGCCAACTGCCCGGCGATCACACTGTCGGGATCGGACTCGACGCCCAACCATTCCCGTTGCCAGAGGGTGAAATCGGCGTACTGCACCGGCAACGGCGCCAACTGCAGGGTCTGGCCCTGCCGCCGCGCCCGATATGCCTCGCCGATATCTCTGGCCATCGGCGCCAGGGACCACCCGTCACAAGCGATGTGGTGCACCACAATTCCCACGACATGCTGCTCGGGGCTCACCTCATAGATCTGCGCCCGAAGCGGGATTTCGGTTGCCAAGTCAAACCGATGGCCCGCCAGCCCCACCAGTTCGCCGACCAGATCCTGCTCCGCCAACGACACGACTGCGGGGCCCCCGCGACGCCACATCCCCGCCTCGGCCGGCAGTACCTTCTGGAACGGCACGCCGTCGATATCCGGAAATATGGTGCGCAGCGTCTCGTGGCGGGCGATCACGTCATCGATTGCCGCCGTCAGCGCCTCGACGTCCAGCGCCCCGCTGATCCGAAACGCGGTCGGCATGTTGTAGGTCGCCACCCCGCCCTCGAATCGGTCGAGGAACCACAGCCGGCTCTGCGCATACGACAACGGCACCACCGTGGGCCGCTCGCCGGCCACCAGCGGCTTACGCCCATTCCCGGCCCCGCCGATACGGGGCGCCAACTGGGCGATCGTGGGTGACTCGAATACGGTGCGTACCGCAAGGCCGGCGTCCAGGGATTTGTTGATGGCGGCGATGACCCGCATGGCAGACAGCGAATCCCCGCCCAGGTCGAAGAAGGAGTCATCGACCCCGACCCGGTCGAGCCCGAGCACTTGAGCGTAGATGCCGGCCAGGATCTCCTCGGTGGGCGTAGCCGGGGCGCGGTACCGATCACCCTCGCCGTATTCGGGCGCCGGCAAAGCCCGGGTATCCAGCTTGCCGTTGACCGTGAGCGGCAGCGCATCGATCACCACCACCGCCGGCACCATGTAGGCCGGAAGCCGCTGACCCAGCCATGCCCGAACCTCGGCCGGGTCAGCGGTTCCGGTGACATAACCCACCAGCCGCTTGTCGCCGGGGCGGTCCTCGCGGGCGATGACCGCCGCCTGCTCCACCCCGTCGAATGCGGCCAGCGTCGCTTGGATTTCGCCGAGCTCGATGCGGTATCCCCGGATCTTGACCTGCTCGTCGGCGCGCCCCAGATACCGCAGCTGCCCATCGGGACCCCAACTCACCAGATCCCCGGTCCGATACATCCGCGCCCCGGACGCGGCGAACGGGCACGCCACAAACCGCGACGCCGTCAGCCCCGCGCGGCCCAGGTATCCGTACGCCAGTCCGCCGCCGGCCACGTACAACTCCCCTGTCACCCCGACGGGCACCGGGTGCAAGTCGGTGTCCAGCACGAAAAAGCCGAGATGGTTCAGGGGCAACCCGATCGGGCTGACACTGCGGTCGACGTCGGCGACCGTGATCTCCCGGAACGAGGCGTGCACCGTTGTCTCGGTGATGCCGTACATGTTGATGAGCCGCGGTGATCGCGGGTGGCGGTCCAACCACGTTCCGAGGCGCTGGGGTTCTAGCGCCTCGCCACCAAACACCACCATCTGCAGGTTCAGCCGTTCCTCGGACTCGGCTGCCCGCGCGTCGGCGGTTTGCAGCGCATAAAACGCAGACGGCGTCTGGCTCAATACGCTGACCTGTTCGGCAATCAGCAAGGCGTGCAGCTCTTCAGGCGAGCGGGTCACGGACTCCGGCACCACCACGAGCCGTCCGCCGTGCAACAGCGCACCGAAGATTTCCCACACCGAGTAGTCGAAGGCCAGCGAGTGGCACTGCGTCCACACCTGCCCCACCAGCTCTTGGTCCGCGTTCAAAGAGTCCAGTAGCCGGATCACATTCTGGTGAGCGACGGCCACCCCCTTGGGAACCCCGGTGGTGCCCGAGGTGTAGATCAGGTAGGCGATCGCTTCGGGGCCCGGCGCCGGCAAGCCCGTGCACGGGCAGCCGAGGATGCGCGGGTCCGCGACGTCGATGACCGGCAGGCCACAACCGTCGAACCGCTCGGCCAGTCCTGCGGTGGTGATCGCGGCGATCGGTGCGGCATCAGCAACCATGAACTCCATGCGCGCGGTGGGATGCGCCGGGTCGATCGCCAGATAGGCCGCCCCGGTCTTGAGCACCGCCATTACTGCCAGGACCGCCTCGGCCGATCGTGGCAACAGCAGCGCCACACACTGTCCCGGGCCGGCGCCCAGGGCGGCCAGCAGGTGCGCAAACCGGTTGGACGCCTCGTCGAGCTCGCGGTAGGTCGTCGACTGGCCTGCAAAGGTGATCGCCGCCGCCTCTGGCGTGCGCGCCACCTGAGCGGCGAACACCGCCGGGATCGACGCCACGCTTGGCACCGTCCGGGCCAGCGCCTCCCGGTTACCGATCTTGTCCAGTTGGGTGTGCTCGTCGGCATCCATCAGGTCCACCGACGACAACCGTCGGCTGGGGTCGGCGGTCATGGCCGTCAATGCTCGCCGCAACCGCTCGATCAGCGCCTCGATGCTGGCCGCGTCGAAGACATCAGTGCGAAACTCCACATCCCCGGCGATTCCGGCGGGCTCACCGGTCTGGGTGAAACGTTCCGCGAGGGTGAACGTCAGATCCATGCGCGCCGATTGGGTGTCCACTGGCAAACGCGTGACCTTCAGGTCGCCCAGGTCCAGCCCGGCGGCGGGGTCGCTGGTGTGCCCCGGGAAGTTCTGCCAGGCCAACACGACCTGTATCAGCGGGTGGTGGGCCAGGCTTCGGGTCGGGTTCAGTCGATCAACGAGCACCTCGAAGGGCACGTCTTGGTGTTCGTAGGCGGCGACGCTGTGCGACCGCACCTGGGCCAGCAACTCGGCCACGGTGGGGTCCCCGGCCAAATCGGCCCGCAGCACCAAGGTGTTGATGAAGAACCCCACCAGCTCATCGAGCGCTGGGTCGCTCCGCCCGGCGGTCGCGAATCCGACTGCCACGTCGCTGCTGGCGCTGAGCTTGCCCAGCAGTACGGCCAGGGCGGCCTGGATCACCATGAAGCTGGTCGCGTTGTGCTCGCGTGCCACCGCGCGCACCCGCTCCTGGAGCTCGGCCGGCCAGTCCACGATTACGCTGGCGCCGCGGTAATCGGCCACCGGCGGGTAGGGCCTATCGGTGGGCAACGCCAGGCGCTCGGGCAGCCCAGCCAGCTCCTGTTCCCAGTAGGCCAACTGCGCAGCGATCGGACTCTCGCGATCGGCGACATCGCCCAACTGCGCACGCTGCCACAGCGTGTAATCGACGTACTGCACCGGCAACGGCGCCCACCCCGGGGCTTGACCCGCACACCGGCTGGCGTAAGCCAGTCCCATATCACGCACCAGTGCGGTGATCGACCAGCCGTCGGCGGCGATGTGGTGCACCACGGCCACCAGCACGTGTTCGTCGTCGGCGACGCGGAAAAGCTTTGCCCGCAAGGGGATCTCGGTGGCCAGATCGAACGTGTGGCACGCCGCGGCGTTCACGGCCTCACTGAGGCGGCCTGACGACCAGCCGGTGGCATCAATGATCTGCCAACCGAAATCGACTTCTTCTGACGGGATAACCACTTGTTGCGGTGTTCCGGTGGGCGCCGTAAACAGCGTGCGGAGGGTCTCATGGCGGGCTACCACATCGGCCAGCGCCGCACCCAACGCCTCGGCATCCAGCCGTCCACACAGCCGCAATGCGGCCGGTATGTTGTAGATCGGTGACGGTCCCTGCAATTGGTCGATAAACCACAACCGCTGCTGGGCGAACGACAGCGGAACCGCCGCAGGCCGCTCCACCGCCACCAACGGCTCAAGCCGACTTGCGCCCGCGCAGACGCGGAGCGCCAACTGGGCCACCGTGGGCGACTCGAACACCGTGCGCACCGAAAGCTCGGCGTGCAGACTGGTCTCGATCACCGCGATCAGGCGCGTCGCCAGCAGTGAATCCCCGCCCAGGTCGAAAAACGACTGGTCCACCCCGACACGCTCGACGCCGAGCACGTCCGCGTAAATACCGGCCAGGATCTCCTCGACCGCACTGGCCGGTGCGCGATATCCGGCGTTCTGGTATTCGGGTGCGGGCAAAGCGCGGGTATCGAGTTTGCCGTTGACAGTGAGCGGCAGCGCGTCCAGCACGACCACCGCGGCGGGCACCATGTACTCGGGCAATCGCTCGGCCAGCGCGGTACGCAGCGCGCCCGGATCTACTGCCCCGCTGCTCGATTCGGTGACATAGCCGATGAGGCGTTTGTCGCCGGGGCGGTCTTCGCGGGCGATCACGACCGCTTGCTCGACGCCGTCAAGGGCGGTCAGTGCGCTCTGGATCTCGCCCAGTTCGATGCGGTAGCCGCGGATCTTGACCTGCTCATCAGCACGCCCCAGATACTCCAGCTGCCCATCGGCACGCCAGCGCACCAGATCGCCGGTCCGATACATCCGCTGCCCCCACGCAGCGGTGAACGGGCAGGCCACAAACCGCGAGGCGGTCAACGAGGCCCGACCCACATACCCGACCCCGACCCCGGTGCCGGCCACATACAACTCCCCCACTACCCCGGCGGGCACCGGGCGCAACCAACTGTCGAGGACAAACAGTGCGGCTCCGCTGACCGGCGAGCCGATCGGCACCACACCCGCGCCCGCGGACAGCGGGGCGCTGATCGCCACACACATCGTGGTCTCGGTCGGGCCATAGGCATTGACCATCACCCGACCAGGCGCCCACCGATCCACCACCTCGACGGGGCACGCCTCACCGACCACGGCCACGGCCACCGACTCCAATTCCTCGACCGGCAGCGTCGCGAGCGCGGACGGCGTCTGGGTCAACATGCTGACCCGCTCGGCCACCAAAACCCGATGTAACTCGTGCGGGGAACTGGTCACCGGCTCAGAGACCACCACCAGGCGCCCACCTCGCAACAGGGCACCAAAGATCTCCCACACCGACACGTCGAAAGCCAACGAGTGACACAACGCCCACGTACCCGTCCCCGGCAGGCCGGCGCCCAACGACCCCAACAGCTCGGTCACATTGCAATGGGTGATCGCCACCCCCTTGGGCACCCCGGTGGTGCCCGAGGTGTAGATCAAGTACGCGATATCGTCGGGCTCGGGGCCCGTCAAGCCTGTACCGGGCTGGGCATCCACAGCGGGATCGTTGACATCGATGACGACCACGTCATGGTTGTCGAGCCGCTCGGCCAGCCCACCGGAAGTCACCGCGGCGATCGGTGCGGCATCGGCCAGCACGAATCCGATCCGCTCATCGGGCACTGCCGGGTCGATCGGCAGATAGGCCGCCCCCGTCTTGAGCACCGCCAAGATCGCGGCCACCGCCTCGGCCGAACGCGAAAATAGCAGTGCCACAATCTTTCCAGGGCCGGCACCTCGGCCAGCCAACACGTGCGCCAGCCGATTCGAAGCCTCATCGAGCTCGCGGTAAGTGACCGACTTGCCCTCACCCACCACCGCCACCGCATCCGGAATCCTGGCCACATGAGTCGCGAACAGCGCCGGGATCGACACTGGCATACTTGCCGACTCGCTCAACACGGCCCGATTGCCGATCTCCCCCAGCCGGGCATGCTCACCCGCGCCGAGCACATCCACCGATGACAGCGGCCGTGCCGGGTCGGCGGTCATCGCCACCAACACCCGCTCCAACCGATCGATCAAATCGCGGACGTCACAATCAGAAAGCCATTGTCCAGCGCCCCCGAACCCACCCGTCGTGGCGCCGGGCTGCATGCCGAGAAAAAGCCGATCGTGGTCGCTGAAAAAATCCAGCCCAAGCTGATCGACGAGATTGGTGTGGGTCAGTGTTCCCGAAACCGTGGCACCAGCAATGTTCGCCAGGTTTGTAGTCGGAATGAAGTTAAGGATTATGCGATTTGACCGCTGCGCAGAGCCGCGGAGACGCCTGTTCTCGATGAGGTGCACCGGGAATCGCTGATGGTGCAGCGCTTCTCGCAGTCGCGTGTCGACATGTTCACAAAAACTGGCAACCGAGGACCCCGGCGAAGCTTTTAACACCAGTGGGACGAACCCGGTAATCATGCCGGGCACCGCCTGCGTCTCCGGACGCACCCGCCTGCTTACCGGGAATTCGAACACCACCTCGGAACTCTCGACGTCGCAACCACCCACCAGCAGCGCGCACGCCGCGGCGATCACCGAAGAGCGGCGCACGCCCAACGCCTGCGCCAATTCCTGGATCCCGGCGACTACGGCCGGGTCTAATTCAACGGGTGGAGACGATTCAGATGGCTCGCGCGCACCCGTTGCGGGCGCCGACCGATAACGCGGTTCGCTTTCCGCCGGCAGGTTCTTGGCCCAATAGGCCTGATCATCGAGGTAATCGGTGGACGCTTCGTATTCCACCTCGCAAGCAATCAGATCACTCAGCGATCCAAAGAAGACGGGGGGAATCGGTGCCCCCGAAGCCAGGGCGTTGTAGACCTCTCCGATCCGATGACAAATCAGGGCAAGGCCGATTCCATCCGCCACTATGTGGTGGCAGCAGACGAAAAGATAAAACTCATCCGGCCGCGTTTGCAATAATGCAAATTTGAACAGCGGGCCATCAAGCGGCATCACCGTGCTCTGAATCGAGGCTGCCAGCCGATAGGCTTCCTGGACCGGGTCCTGCGAGCCCATGTGCTCATAGCAGGCGAGTTCGACATCCGGGTAATCGACCGCCTGTTGGAAGACCTGGCCATCCACCTGGAAGAAGGCAGCTCTGATCGGTTCGGCCTCGCGCACCACTTGCCGGATCGTGTGCTCAAGCAGCCACGGGTCGACCGTGCCTTCAATTCGCAGAAGATAGCCCAGCTGCCACCTCGCACCTTGGTGGTCCGTTTGCTGCGCAAGCCAAATGTCTAGCTGTCCGCGCGTCAGCGGGAATGGGCCACCGTCAGGTTCCGTCAGTTGTTCGCGCCCAACCTGCAGCGCCCGGTCATCAATCGTCATCGGATTTCCTTCGCGGTTTACTCGCCAGAACCCCGGCGCTCTGTCGCCAGCCTGGTTCGTAGAGTCTTCGGCCGGATATCGGGCCAGTTCTGTTCGATGTAATCCAGGCACGCAGTGCGATCCGCTTCGCCGTAAACCATCTGCCAGCCGGCCGGAATGTCGGCGAATGCCGGCCACAGGCTGTGTTGCTCTTCGTCATTGATCAGCACGAGAAAGCTGCCATTGTCGTCATCGAACGGATTGATACTCACTAGTCCTCCAAGTTCTCGAATTGCGCACTTGCTGGTCCCGACCGGGAGCTCGGGGGCTTAACCGAGCAACGGTCTACACATGATCGGGAGCGTATGGGTTTGAATCATGTTGTAAGGCTTATCAAGCCGGGTAGCGTAGTAACTGCACACACATAGAGTGGTCAGCGCACGCCAACGCAGCAGCTTGCGTAGTGGCAGACAAATGTTCACCAAAGATGCACGTGTCAGCGTGGAATTTATTCTGCAACAGCGTTTTCCGTCGCGGCCGCGGGTCTGGGCTGTCAGCAAACACCCGGTACCGATTAGATGGCCACAGAGGACTACCCGACGCCGACTAGACAGCCGTGCGCCGGGTCCGACATGCGCGGATACAGCCACCCCCACCCGGGGGCCGGGTCGAGACCTGTGTCGAGCGCTCCCTATCTAGGCTGATGTACGCATTGAAACTGCCATCGCGCCGATACCGGCGGGTGATGCCGTCACGCGCTGAAGACGATATCGGTTCTGTTCTCCGTCGGGACACTCTGGCAATCAACAGATTTCGGTGTCAAAGACCCGAGAAAAGTCGAGAGAGGCGGAATTTCGTCGGCGGCGCATTCGACGCTGATCACCGACGGCCCGTCGACCTCTAGCGCTGAATGCATGGCGGCGCTCAAGCTGTCGACGTCATCGACATCGACCGATGGAAGGTCCGGAAACATCGCGGCGAGACCGGCCCCCAGCCGACTCGTTGTGAAGGTGTTGTAACTATGCCGATTCCCGTAGAACAACTTTTCGCTCATCGCGCACATGGCGTGGGCGTTGTTGTTGAACAAGACGAACGTCACCGGTAGCCCGTACTGCACAGCGGTATGCACCTCCATGCCGTGTGTGAAGAAGGCACCGTCCCCGGCTATCACCACGACGCGCTCGTGCCGCGGCCCGAATCTTCTACGGCCGAAGGCCATTCCGATCCCGGCGCCAAAGCTGTAGCCCATGCCGGGGGCGACGGCGAACCGGCCCCCGCGGCGAACCGGCAGATAATGGACGGCCGCCGCGCCGCTATTGCCGACGTCGACGACAACATCGACCCCGTCGGGCAACACGCGGTCGAGCATGCTCATCGCGTCGCGATAGCGCACCCCGGGACCGTCGAAGTTCGGCGGATTCAACTCGCTGCTCGACACCGCGTCGGGAACTCGAATTCCGGTCGGCCGCTCGCGCCCGGTCAGCGCGCTCGTCAGCATATGCAGCGATGCCTGCAGATCGTCGGTGTGGACGTGGGTGCATGCGACGTATGGCGGTACCGATCCGATTGAGAGGGTGGGCACCGCGGCCAGCGCATCGTCCAAACCTGCGCGCGCTGTCACAGGCAACCGCGTGCCCACCACCAGGCACAACGCGCTGCCGGCCACCGCTTTCGCCACACCCGGGTGGCCCATGACACCGGTGACGCCAAGCGCCGAAGACAACCCAAAACCCGGTGTGCCGGCGGCATCCTTGGCGTGAGGCACGCACGCCACCCGGGCGCGGAGCACCGCCCGCAACGACGCCAGTTCGGCTCGCGCATCGTCACGGACCACCTGTTCACCGGCGATGATTGTCACCGGCCCCCTCACCCGGCGCAGCATTTCCACGATCAGACGCGGATCACCGATGTCCCGTGGACTATCAATTCCGCGGCCGGGCATGAAGCCGTGGATGCACACGTCAGCTTGCTGAATATCTTTGGGCAGCAACAACACCGCAGGGCCGCCCGCTCGCGCCGCCGCCACGGCGGCGGGCAGCGCCGAGGCGATGTCCGCGGGGGCCCGCACCCGTCGGCAGAACACCGACACCTCGGAGAACAGCGCCTCGGCATTCAGTGAACCGTTGCGGCCGCTCGTGTCCTGAAAGCTGCCGCAACCATCCATCGCGGTGGCCGGCTGACCCACCAACGCCAACAGCGGCACGCGGTTGGTCGACGATTCCTCGAGGCAGGCGACAAGGTTCAGCGCGCCCACGCCGGAGGCCGCCACCACGCCCAAGCCACCGCCGCTGCGCCTATATCCGTCGGCCATCGCCGCGGCCGAGAATTCGTGTTTGGCCAACACCGCGCCGACGTCCGAGTGTGAGAATGCGGCGTCGTACAGGTCTTCGATGTTGCCGCTGTCGACGCCGAATATGTAGTCGACTCCGATTGACGCGAGATACCCGACGATGTGGTCGACCACCCGGTGGCTGTGAGACATGATTTCAACCTCTTAGAAACGGCGTAGGTGTGTTGCGTGCTCGCCCCAGCCCGATGGAGGAAGTTACAAGTGGGTGTGCGTCCGGGCTGCAGGTCCGCGCTCGCGGAGATGAGAGCCGGGCGCGTGCACCATGCGGCAGTGAGCAGCATCGGTACGGTTGCGGCAACCCCGCCGCGGACCCCAACATCCGTCCGGTGTAACGACTTTCGCGGGTTTTGTGACATCCTGTAACAATTGACAACCACAGGAGTCCAACCGGCCATGCCCGCCACGCATGATGTCATGTGCGCGAGCTTATGTTTGCTCGAACAACCCACACGAACCGATTCAATCGACTCAAGTGGTACGCGCGCACAGATCGAGTGGTACCCCGGCAGGTAGTGCGCGACGGCTCGGTCGCGGCCGGCTTGACCGGTGGTCACAGAGTGCTCGGACCGTCGCCCGCCAGCGGAAAGATGGATTGCCTGCGCCGAACCCACCGCGTGCAGCGCCCGCGCTATCGGCTTGCGCGGGAGACTCTTTCGGATTGTGAACGATGCGGGCCGGTGCCGGAGGCCTGCGCGAACTACACAGCAGCCGCGGGGCTGGCTACCGGTGGCCCGATCCGAACGTCCGAATGGCATGTCGGTCAAGACGCGTCTCGGCTCATGAGGCGGATGAGCTCGTCGCGATTGTTGATGCCCAGTTTGGTGAATAGACGGTACAAGTGTCCCTCGACCGTTCGTACCGAGATCACCAGCCGGTCGGCGATCTGCCGGTTGGACAGCCCGGCCGCGACCAGCAGCACGATCTGACGCTCACGGCCGCTGAAGGGCAGGGGACGCGCCGCGGCCTCGAGGGCGGGGGTACGCAGCCCGCATTGGCTGGCCAAAGCATGCGCCCACGTCGACGACTCGACCTCCCTGCGACGGTCACCCGCGCGGGCGTACTCGCCGGCGGCCTGAGCCGATGCGTCGGCGGCAAACGCCAAACCGCCGAGGTCAGCGAACCGATGTGCCGCGGCATCGAGCATATCGCCGTCGTGTTGCGCCAGTCCGCGGGCATGGTCGGCGACCGCCCGCGCCGAGGGCGTGTTCAGCGTCTCGACGAGCTCCGCCACGCGCGCGGCCTGCGAACGGTCGCCGAAGCGCACCGCGGCATGGCGTGCCCGAATCTCCGCCACGTGCATCCCGGCCTCTCGTGCGATTTCGGCTGCTTGCAGCGCGTGCGTCTGGGCGGCCGCTGGGTCGCCGGCGGCCGCCCGTTCCCAGGCCCGGGCGAGCTCGAGCTCGGGCAAGAACACCGCGACATGCGGGCCGTAGGCCTTCTCCGCACGCCGTAACGCCGCTGCGGCCGCCGCGCTCTCGCCGCGCGCCCCTTCCGCCTGCGCGTGCAGGGCGGCCACCACCAGCAACCAGGGCGACGGAAAACCTTGGGACAGTTCGGAGATCGAGCGGTCGAGGGTGGCGCAGGCTGTCGGTAGCTCACCGCGGGTGACCTGTAGGAGCCCCAACATGGCGTCGACCATGGCCTCGGCCGCCGGGATGCCGATCGCCATCGCGGCATAGCGCTTGTAGATCCGCTCGGCCGCGGGATAGTCGCCGGAGGCGGTCGCGACCATGACCTCGGCCACCCCGATGGCGAACCGTTGTGATCCCGCCTTACAGAGCGCCGCCGCCCGTAAGCCCGCCTCGGCTATTCGGCCGACTTCAGAGAATCGTCCGACGGCCATCAAGGCGCCACATGTCGCGATGGCCGCCCACACGGTCGCCATCGGTATGACATCGGACTCGCACAGTCCCGGCCCCAGTTCGAGCGTCGTCGCAACGTCACCGCAGAAGAACCCGATGGAAACCTCCAAGGCGTTGATCAGATGGATGCCCCCCTCGGACGCAACGCGCTGTTTCACATCGCTCAGTACGCGCCGCGCTGTTTCCGCGTCACCGCACCCCCATGCCAAGTTGGCGGCCCGCAGACACGCCCACCGCGCGATCATCCACTCGTCACCATCGATGTCGACGTCGAGCAGGATGGCTTCGGCTTCCTCGCCGCGCCCTTGCCAACTCACCGCCTCGGCAAGCACCAACGCGGCCGGCAGGCCACCACCACGATCGACCGCGAACCTCGCCAGCTCCTCGCCCAGCGCCACGTTCGACATCGCCAGCGCGTCGGCGGCCGCCTTGACGGCCACATCCAGGTCGGGCTCGAGGTCGCTGCGCATCATGAACCTGGCCAACTGGATCCGGCCCCGTAGGTCGGGCAATTGCGAGCGCCGCCCCGTTGTCCGCAGGTGCCTTCGAAGAGTTTTGGCCAGTAGACCGTTGATTTGCCGCGAGCGCACCATCCCGGCGCGCCGGATCGCAGCTTCACCGAGCATGGGGTGATTCAGTTGCGCCAGGGTGTGGGATCCGTCGGCGACCAACTGGATCAGACCACGGCGCTCCAGGTTCGCCATCGCGTCGGCATCGCAGATTTCGCGCAGGATCTCCAACTCCAGCAACTCGGCGGTGGCCAGAATCTCCACCACCTCCAGCTCCGCCGGACTCAGCGATTGCAGTCGAAACTCCAACGCGTCGTGCAGCTCCCGGTCGGCGCGCAACGGGCCCCGGAGTTGCCAACCCTCCTCGGTGTGAACCAGCGCACCGCTCTCCCGCCCGGCGGCCAGAAAACCACGCAGCAGCAGTAGATTTCCCGAGCTGCGTTCGAACAACTCGTCGACCAGTCCGGGCTCGACCGGACCCCCCAACACCGCGCCCGCCAATAGGGCGGTCTGCTCGCGGGTGAACGGATCGACGTGCACCGTCAGCAATATGCGTTCTTTCAGCAACGCGGTCACCGCATCCGAGACCGGTTCGCCGGACCGGATCGTCACGATCAACCGCGCACTGCGGCCGGCCGCCAGCTGATTGACCAAGGTGGCCGACAACGGATCGAGCAGCTGCGCGTCGTCGACCACCACCACCAAGTTCTTGTCCTGGCCCAAGGTGTTGTGCGCAGCGGCCAGCATGATCGCCGGTTCATGTCCCACTCCGAGACTCACCACGCGAGAAAAGGCGCCCAGCGGCAGAGCGCACCCCGTTTGCGTGCCCAGCGCGAATCGCACCGTGCGGCCGGCCGACTCGAGCGTCTTCGCCAGCATGCGAGCCAGCGTCGACTTGCCCACTCCGCTGTCGCCGACCAAGGCCACTCCGTTGAAGTCCCCGTTGCTGAGCGCCGCCAGTGACCGCCGAAACTCGGCGTCGCGGCCCACGATGGGCCACGTCGATTCATTCGCCCGGTGCGTCAAAATTTCCCCACTCCCGCCGACGCCGGCGACAAGCGCTCGTCGACTACCGCGAGCCAGCGCCGTTCTCGTCTGCCCGACAAGACGGCCCGAGCTCGCCGTTCGCTACATGAAGGCCGAACTCGCTGCCGCCAGATAAAGCCTGAAAGCGTCAAGCGGCGCCGAGGTCCCGCCCACGCGGCCCGATGCGAGTCGGCCCTCGACTGTGAGCGGCTCCCGTGGCAAAACCGTCACCGCCGGTCCGGACGGGTCAACATCGTGGTCAACGATCGCGACTTTGCGCTTCCGAATGCCTCTCATGGGCGGGAGCGTATGGCCCCTCAAGCAGGCATCATTGGAATCCACAGCTAAGTCGAGTGGTGAGCGCGCAGAGATAGAGTGGCGGGACGCCGAACTTCATAGGGTACCTATGAAGAGTCAGCCCGTCCGGGGGTGGTCGTGGCTCCCGTACCCCAGGGACTCGTCGTCACGAAGTGACAACTCCCCTCGTTTGGGCGGCTCCTGCCGGGTAAGGCAAATGAGTTGGTCGCGATTGTTGATGCCGAGCTTGGTGAAGATCCGGTACAGGTGTCCTTCCACCGTGCGTACCGAGATGACCAGCCGGTCGGCGATCTGCCGGTTGGACAGCCCGGCGGCGACCAGCATGACGATCTGGCGTTCACGGCCGCTGAACGGCAGCGGGCGAGCCGACGCGTCGACCGACGGGGTGCGCAAACCGCATTGGCTGGCCAGCGCGTGTGCGCGGGTGGACGAATCGAATCCCTTCGCGCGGTCGCCCCGGCGGGTGTGTTCGGCGGCGGCCTGGGCCGATGCGTCGGCGGCGAGAGCCAACGCGCCGAGGTCGGCGAACCGGTGTGCCGCGGCATCGAGCAAATTGCCGTCGTGCCGTGCCAGCCCCCGGGCATGATCGGCGACCGCCCCGGCCAACGGCGTGTCCAGTATCCGCGCCAGCTGCTCCAGCCGCGCCACCTGCGAGCGATCGCCGAACCGCACGGCGGCATGGCGCGCCTGCATTTCGACCGCGTGCATCCCGGCCACTCGCGCGTTTTGCGCCGCGCGCAACGCATGCGTCTGGGCGGCCGTGGTGTCACCGGCGGACACCCGCTCCCAGGCCCGGGCAAGCTCGAGTTCGGGCAAGAACACCGCGATATGCGGTCCGTAGGCTTTCTCCGCGCGGCGCAGCGCCGCCGCTGCCGCGGCACTGTCGCCCCGCGCACCCCCGGCCTGGGCATGGCGGGCGGCGACCAGTGCCAACCACGGCGACGGAAAACCCTCGGTGAACACCGCCCCCGATTTGACGAACGCGGCGCACGCCGACGCGAGCTCGCCGCGCGCGAGATGCACGAGTCCCAGCATCGCGTCCACCATGGCCTCGGCTTCCGGAAGGCCGGTGGCCATCGCGGCGTAACGCTTGTAGCTGCGTTCGGCCATGCGATCGTTGCCGGTGGCGGTCGCGGCGATGACCTCCGTCATCCCGATGTTGAACTGATGCGGCCCCAGTCCGCACAGTGCGGCCGCGCGCAGCCCGACGTCGGCGACGCGGCTTACCTCCGACGGTCGACCGGCCACGGCCAGGGCACCGCAGGTGGGGAAAGCAGCCCACACCGTCGCGATCGGTAATAGATCGGATTCGCAGAGCGCCGGCCCAAGTGCGATGGTCGTCTCGACGTCGCCGCGGAAGTAGCCCATCGACAACTCCAGCGCGTCGATCAGCTGCACACCCGCCTCGGCCGCCACCCGCTTCTTCACGTCATCGAGCGCCCGGGTGGCGGCTTCGACGTCGGCGCAGCCCCAGTACAAGTTGGCAGCGCGCAGACAGCCCCACCGCGCTATCAGCCATTCGTCGCCGCCGTCGGGTTCGGCATCGACGAGCACGGTATCGGCCTCCTCGCCGCGGCCCTGCCAACTCACCGCCTCGGCAAGCACCAACGCGGCGGGCAGACCGCCGCCCCGATCGAGGGCGAATCTCGCCAGCTCCTCGCCCAGCACCACATTCGACATCGACAACGCGTCCACCGCGGCCGCGGTGACGACCTCGAGGTCGGGCTCCATGTCGCTGCGCATCATGAACTGCGCCAGTCGGATTCGGCCCTGTAACCCGGGCAACTTCAGCACGCCGTCCCCGGCCCGCTCATGCTTTTGCAGGGCCCGCACCAATTTGCCGTTGACCTGCCGCGAGCGCACCATTCCGGCGTGCCGGGTAGCCGCTTCACCGAGCATGGGTTGGTTCAACTGCGCCACCGCGTGCGACCCGTCGGCGACCAACTGGATCAGACCACGGCGCTCCAGGCTCGCCACCGCCTCCGGATCGCAGATATCCCGCAGCACCTCCCATTTTAGCCGTTCGGCGGTGGCCAGGATCTCGACCACCTCCAACTCGTCCGGACTCAGTGATTGCAGCCGGAACTCCAACACATCGTGCAGTTCGCGATCGGCGCGCAGCGGTCCCCGAAGTCGCCAGCCCTCTTCCGTGCGAACCAGCGCCCCAGTCTCTTGCCCCGCCGCGAGAAAACCGCGCAGTAGCAACGGATTTCCCGCGCTGCGCTCGAACAACTCGTCGACCAACTGGAAATCGACCGGACCGCCCAGAACCGCGCGGGCCAATAGGGCCGTCTGCTCGCGGGTGAACGGATCGACGTGAACGGTCAGCAAGATGCGTTCCTTGAGCAGCGCGGTCACCGCATCCGAGACCGGTTCGCCGGACCGGATCGTCACGATCAACCGTGCGCTGCGACCGGCCGCCAGCTGATTGACCAAGGTGGCCGACAACGGATCGAGCAGCTGCGCGTCGTCGACCACCACCACCAAGTTCTTCTCTTGAGCCAGCGTCTTGTGCGCTGCGGCCAGCATGACGGCCGGTTCGTGGGTAACCCCGAGGCTGACCGAGCGCGAAAACGCGCCCAGCGGCACCGCGTAGCCCGTTTGGGTCCCGAGCGCGAACCGCACTGTCCGGCCTGCCGATTCGACCGTCTTGGCCAGCATGCGCGCCAGCGTCGACTTGCCCACCCCGCTGTCACCGACCAACGCCACCCCGTGGACATCCCCGCTACTCAGGGCCGCCAGCGATCGCCGCAACTCCACATCTCGCCCCACAATGGGCCACGTCGACCCGACTTCCCCCGACACTTGTAAACCCTAATTTTTAGCGAGCGAGCACAGACACCTTGGCGTTTGGCAAAGCCAGGAAGGTAGCCAGTGGGCAGCGTTCCAAATTCCAGATGGGCCGGCGACCGGCCCAATCGGTAACGGCCACATGACGCTCCTGTGGCCGACGATGATCACGACGCAGCGGCCGACGGGGGTGACCGTCTATCGACAGTCGCGCGGGCTCGCTCGTCATGTGCACCGGACTCATCCCTTCTGCAGTCCAGTAAGTATTCGAAATGCTACCCCGATTTGCACCTAACAGCAAATTATTCCGACCCGCTGCGATTCGACGCATGTGTAAATTAATACCCAGGTTATACAGGTGTTTCATAGGTACGCACGTCGGATCCCAGGTAAGTTCATAGCAAACATCACTACACTGCACGGCTCGCCGCCGGCCGGCAATGGCGCCGGTGCGCAGAACAAATCTTTGGCTTCAAATCGTGGCGTTGGCTAACACCAACAGCGGGCGTCGTCGCAGGTGAGGATTCACCTACAAGTGGCGCTTCTGCATCTGGATAGGGCCGTGTTACCCGATGGCGACAATGGCCATCAAACCGGAATTCGAGTTTGCTGTGCTGGGCGGCGATCTCCCGCCCTCGTGGTGAATTGCGCGGCGCATTGTTTCGCCGACAAAAAAGGCCTGTTAAGGCAGGATGGCCACGGCGAGACATCCCGGGCCGCCCCGCGCGAAGCCGGACCCGGCGCTCTGGCGTCCGCCCCTCGTCGTTCACCAGCAAAGCCGCGCCCGGACGCGCAGCGCGCGGCATGTCGATCGCCCTATCGGAAGGAAAAGGCGCCGCGCCGCACCGTACACCACAGTACACGCCGGAAATTCAACCGTACGCTGAAGAAAATGTAAACCCGCGCGCCGCCCCCTGTGCATAACGAGGTGAAGCGCTTCACCATCCACAGACACCGAGGTCACAGCCGCGCACCGGAGCGTCTTCGCGAGTAGTGTTTCGAGGCCGTCGAGAAGGGCCTACCTGTAACATGAGTACACACCGCGAGAGATCTGATGAAACGAGAGTGCATTGGCAGCCGATGGCGCCCCAGCCAAAGGGTCCGACGACGGCGTGTTGGCAGCCCGCCTGAACAAGCTGTTCGAACTCATGCGCAAGGCGGGCACGCCTCCGCTGTCCAACGCCGCGGCCGCCGCGGCGATCACCGATAAAACCGGCGTCCCGATCAGCCCGGCTTACCTCTGGCAACTCAGAAGCGGCATAAAGACGAACCCCACTGTCGCGCACCTGAGGGCGATCGCCGATTTTTTTGGGGTGCCGCCGTCATACCTGATCGATCGCGGCACCGACCCGGCGATCGACGCGCAACTGAATCTTCTGCAGGCGTTACGTGATAACGGCGTGCGCGATCTTGCGGCTCGCGCCTCGGGGCTCACCCCCCAGGCCCTCAACAGCCTGGCCGCAATCGTCGACCACCTCCGCGAGCTTGAACGGCTGCCCCCGATTTCCTCCCAGAGAGGTGACCAACCCGATGGCGGCCTCGAACGCTGAGATACTCGCGCTGACGCGCGAGCTGCCGATTCCCGTGCCCTGGGACCGGAACGTTTTCATCGAGAACTTGGGCCAGCTGCGCGGTCGGGCCATCAGGCTGGTCCCGACGGACACCGCGGCGCTGGCGGACAGCCCCTGCGGGATCTGGCTGGCCTGCGACGACGAAGACCTGATCTTGCATGAGGCCGGCACCACCGACTACCACATCGACCAAATCGTGGGACACGAGATCGGGCACATCTTGCTGGGCCACGGTCGAACCGGCGGTCACAGTTTCGAAGAGGCGCCGGAATACAAAGTGTGCCGCCAAGTCTTGCCCGACATCGATCCGGAAACGGTGCGCGCGATATTGGGACGCGGCGATTACGCCAGTGATGAGGAGCGCGACGCCGAGATGTTCGCTTCCCTGTTGCTGATCGCCGCCGTGGAGGCCGCCGAGCGTCGCTCGATGATGCGCAGCGCATTCTTTCGTCGCCAATGACGTCCACCATCCCGGGTATCGTCGCGTGGCCCGTGATCGCGATCATGGCGATGCTTCTTGCGGCGCGGTTCCGATGGTGCAGGGCGAACCTGTACCAGACCTACTTCAACAATGTGATGGCCTGGCTGCTGCTGGCGCAGCTGTTGCGCGAGCGCCAAGTGCAAGCGGTGTTGTCGAAGAGCGCCCTCATGAACGTGACGACCGCCCAGCAATTGTCCTGCGTTGCAATGATTTTGGCGTCCGGTGAATTCATCGGTTTCACCATGCTGTGGAATCGGATCTCACCGGAGGCAACGCGTCGCAGTCACCGCTATTACCGCCTGGCCGCGATCGCGCTGTCCGCGGCCTTCCTGGTCGCAGGCACCCGTGCTCGCGTCGCGGGCCAGCCGTTCGAGGTATCCGGCGGCTGGGATGCGGTGCTGGCGCTGAGCCTGTACCTGACCATCATCGTCACCTTGGTGGCGCGGTTGCTGTGGATGTTCGGCTCGGAGTTGCTAAGGGCCACCGACACTCGCGAATTGCTGCTCGCGGCCGCCGGGGTACTCGCCGTTGTCCTGACGGCCGCGGCCTGCCTGGAGGCGCTGGTGCTGGCGGTGAGCGACCAGCTCGGCTGGAGCAACACCGTGGCATTCCGGATGCGGGTGCACGGATTCGAGTTCCTTTGGATGGCGGTGATCGTTTATCTCTTCGGCGCGGTCCCCCTCGCCGTGCGATTGCATTCCTACCTCGGACTCGACCGCATCAGCCGCACCTGGAGAGGTCTGCAGCCGCTGCGGCTCAGCATGACAGCCGTGGTCCCGGAAAGCAGTTTCAACCTCGAACACGACGACCTCGAACACGACGACCGGCGGTTTCGAAAGTCGACGCTGCAGCTGCACCAGACGGTCATCGAAATCCGCGATGCGATCCTGCAGCTGCGCCACTATGTCCGTGCCACCGCTCCAGACGAGCTGGCCCGATTCTTCCAGACATACTCCGTGCCGGCCGACGAACGCGATTCGGCGACAAACGCTTTCGAGCTGGCGCACGCCGCCAAGGCCAAGGCCGCGGGAGACCGACCCGAGACACCCGACCAAGCCGTGGTGGTCAATTCCCGGTCGACGAGCCTCTACGAGGAAGCGGCCGATCTGTCGGCACTAGCGAAATGGTGGCCGGCCGCCTTGGCGGCGACCGAACAGGTCATTCCCGAGGGACCCAAGACGGGAAGCGGCCTGCCGGCGTGACCGAGCGCATGCTCTCGCTAGACCGCCACGCCCAATAGCGCATCCATCGCCGTCGCCACCCGCCTGGCCGCCTCGGCGTCGTGGCCACCGTATTCCAGCGCGTCGGTGACCCAACCATCAAGGGCGGCAAGGGCTTTGGGTGTGTTGAGGTCGTCGGCTAGATATTGGCGCACCCGCGCGATCACGTCGCTGGCGTCCGGCCCGACGGCCAGCCCCGTAGCGCTACGCCAGCGGTGCAGCCGGGCGACGGCGTCATCGAGCACCTGGTCGCTCCAATACCGGTCCCCGCGGTAGTGCCCGGCGAGCAGCCCCAAGCGGATGGCCGCAGGCTCGACACCCTGCGCGCGCAGCGCAGACACCAGGACCAGGTTGCCCCGGCTCTTGGACATCTTGTGCCCGTCCCAGCCGATCATCCCGGCGTGGACGTAGTGGCGGGCGAATCTCCGCTCGCCGCGCACACATTCGGCGTGCGCGGCGGTGAATTCGTGATGCGGGAAGATCAGGTCGCTGCCCCCGCCCTGAATGTCCAGGCCGCTGCCGATGCGGCTGAGCGCGATCGCCGCGCACTCGACGTGCCAGCCGGGACGGCCCGGACCGAACGGCGAGTGCCAGCTGGGCTCCCCCGGCCGCTCGGCCCGCCACAGCAGCGCGTCGAGCTGGTCTGTTTTGCCGGGCCGTTGCGGGTCGCCGCCGCGCTCGGCGAACAGCCGCAGCATGGTGTCGCGGTCATAGCCGGATTCGTAGCCGAACTGCATCGTGGCGTCGGCGCGGTAGTAGATGTCCGGGTATTCGCCGTCCACGACGTAGGCCGCTCCGGACGCCAGCATCTTCTCGACGAGTTCGACGACCTCGGCGATGGCCTCGGTCGCCCCGACGTATTCGCGGGGGGCCAGGATGCGCAGCGCCGCCATGTCTTCGCGGAACAGCGACACCTCACGCGCGGCCAGCTCGCGCCAGTCGATGCCGTCGCGCTCGGCGCGCTCCAGCAGCGGATCGTCGACGTCGGTGACGTTCTGCACGTAGTGGACGTCGTGCCCGAGATCGAGCCACTGCCGATGGATCAGATCGAACGCCAGATAGGTTGCCGCGTGGCCCAGATGGGTCGCGTCGTACGGGGTGATGCCGCAGACATACATCGTGGCGGTCGAGCCGGCCGCCACGGGACGCACTTGCCGGTCGGACGTGTCATACAGCCGAAGCTCCGGGCCGCGCCCCGCCAACACGGGGACCTCTGGGGAAGACCACGACTGCATGGCAATCAGCCTAAGCGCGCCGACGATGCGGCCCGCGCGGCGGGCCGGGAAGGCGGCGCGCGACGAAAAACACGCGATGAAAGAAGCCGCTCTGGCATCCCTGCGGCACCAGGAAGGGCAGCTTCATCGAAAACATGGTGCGGATGCTCTCGGCGAAAGACTTGCGGCGCCGGCTCGGCCGCTGACGGCCTAACGGCCTAACGGCCTACGTGCCGCGGATGGCGCTCAACAGGATGGGCGCCAGCTCGGCGCGACACATCACGAAGTCGGGCAGGTACGGGTCGAGCTGGTTGTAGCGCATCGGCGATCCGTCGAGCCGCGACGCGTGCATGCCGGCGGCCATCACCACCCCGGCCGGGGCCGCCGAATCCCACTCCCACTGGCCGCCCGCGTGCACGTAGGCGTCGACGTGCCCGTCGATGATGGCCATCGCCTTGGCACCGGCCGAACCGATCGCGACGGGCTGAATGGGCAACGTCTGGCGCATCCGGTGCAGGACCGCGGGGGGCCGGGTGGCGCTGACGGCGATGCGGATGGTGTCGCTGACGCCGACGCGCGCGGCGTCGGCGGTCACGGTGTCGCTGCGGTAGACGATGTTGCCGCGGGCCGGCAACGACACCGCCGCGTCGGCGATTTCGCGCTGGCCGTTACTGGGGCGCTGCCACAGCGCGATGTGTACCGCCCAGTCGTCGCGGCCCGGCGTGGAGAACTCCCGGGTGCCGTCCAGTGGGTCGATGATCCACACGCGGTCATGGTTGAGGCGGGACAGGTCGTCGTAGGCCTCCTCGCTGAGCACCGCGTCGTCGGGCCGCTCCGCGTGCAGCCGCCGCAGGATCAAGGCGTTCGCCAGGCTGTCACCGGCATCACCCAGCGCCCAGGGATACCCGAAGCCGACTTCGTCGCGGACCTTCAGCAACAACTCCCCGGCTTCGGCGGCGAGATCGGCGGCCAGCGCGGCATCGGTTATCTCGTCGGCGGTTATCTCGTCGGCGGGGCTCACCGCTTCAGTATCACCGACGGCGTACCGCGGCCTTCACCGATGGCGGCGCCGCGCTTGCGATCACCACTAGAAAGCCGGCCAGGGAATGGGGCGATGCCGGTTCGGCCCGGGCATCACCGGACGGTCCAGCAGCGCGTGGGCGCGCCTGCCCAGCGCTGCGACTTCGGCCCGGGTGATGTGCTCGGCCAGTTCGTCACCGAACTGATCCTCGAGCGCGTCCGCCAGGCCGGCCACGGCTTCCAAGGTGTGATCGTCGATCGGCTTGCCGGCCCATCCCCACAGCACCGTGCGCAGCTTGTCCTCGACGTGCAGGCACACGCCGTGGTCGACCCCGAAGATGTGGCCGTCGAGGTCGCGCAGCACATGGCCGCCCTTGCGGTCGGCGTTGTTGACCAGCACGTCGAACACCGCCATCCGCCACAGGCGAATGTCGTCAGCGTGCATCAGGACGACCTCGTCGCCCGCATAATCGAGGGCGCGCAGCACCGGCAGGTAACCGGGCTGCTTGCTGCCGGCGGGAAACAGGTCGACCAGGTCCGGCCCCGGCCGCGGCTCGGTGTCCACCGCGTCGCCGGGTTGCTGCACCCATTGCTGCAGCATGCCCGGGCCCGCCGGTCCGTGCCGAATGATGGTGTAGGGCACGATATTCCAGCCGAGCTTCGCCGACACCAGATACGCCGCCCGTTCGCGGCCGGCCAGCGTCCCGTCGGGAAAATCCCACAGCGGCGCCTCCCCCGCGACGGGTTTGTAGACGCAGTGCACGCTGGACTCGCCAAGCGTCGATTCGCAGAGAAAGGTGCCGTTGCTGGCCGAGCGGATCCGTCCGATGACCGTCAGCTCGCCGTCGCGCAACACCTCACGGTCGTCAGACCTCGGGGTCATCGTCAGGCCCGAGCAGCGCACTGCGCCGATATCCGTTGGCGCGCGCGCAGATATGGCCCTCCGGGTCCAGTGGTTCGTCGCACAGCGGACACGGCGGCCGTCCCGCGGAGATGACGCGATTGGAGCGGGTGGCGAACTGGCGCGCCGACTCCGGCGTCAAGAACACCCGGACCGCGTCGGGACCCTCCTCGGTGTCGTCGAGCACCACCGACGCGTCGAACTCGGCGTCGGTGACCGCCAGCAGCTCGACCACCACCGTCTGGGCCTCCGAATCCCAGCCCAGGCCCATGGTTCCGACCCGGAACTCGGCGTCGACGGGGGTGACCAACGGATCGAGGTCCTCGATCTCGGCGGGCTCGGGGGGAACCGGCGTGCCGAACCTGCGGTTCACCTCCAGCAGCAGCGCACCGATGCGTTCGGAGAGCACCGCCACCTGCTGTTTCTCCAATATCACCGACACCACTCGGGCGTCGTGCACAGCCTGGATGTAAAACGTGCGATTTCCGGGCTGGCCAACGGTCCCGGCCACGAAGCGGTCGGGTGTGCGGAAAACATGAATTGCGCGGGCCATGGCACTTCCCAAAATACCGGCAGTTGCCGTCGCCGTGCGATCCGATGGACCCACCCGCCGAATTAATCCGCGGAACCGCCGACCACCGCGTCGCTGGACGGCACTCCCGCACCCGGCCGCTGTGCTTCTCCGTTGGATTTGGGGTCGGTGTCGGGCGTCGTGTCGTGCTTCGAGCCTTCCTTAGCCTCTTCCTTCGCCGGAGGGCCGGCGCGCAAGGATGCCGCCAGCCGCGCACCGGTGTGGTTGACATGCAACACAAACGGACGCAGCTCGGTGTACCGGATCACACTCACCGACGCCGGGTCGGCGGTGACGCGTTGGAAGCCGTCCAGGTGGATGCCGTACGCGTCGGCGATGACGGCCTTGATGACATCACCGTGAGTGCAAGCGACCCACAGCACGTCGCCGCCGCTGTCTGCACCGGCTTCGGCGGCCAGGCGGCGGTCGTGCTCACGCACGGCGGCCACCGCCCGGGCCTGCACCTGCGCCAGGCCCTCGCCGCCGGGGAACACCGCCGCGCTGGGGTGAGCCTGCACGACCTTCCACAGCGGCTCGCTGACCAGGTCGCCGATCTTGCGGCCCGTCCATTCGCCGTAGTCCACCTCGGCAAGCCGGTCGTCGACGAGCGGCGTCAGGCACAGCGCGTCGGCCAACGGTTCGAGGGTGCGCCGGCAGCGCAGCAGCGGCGAGCTGACCAGCGCCCGGATCGGCAGCTCGCCGATCCGGTCGATGAGCCCCTCGGCCTGTTCACGGCCCTTGTCATCGAGGTCGACGCCCTCGGAGCGACCGGCGAGAACGCCCGCCGTGTTCGAACTCGAGCGGCCGTGCCGTAAGAGGATGACGGTCATATCGACCACGACGGTACCCGCTGGCCGGGTCACCGCTAGCGCGAAACGGGCACCGCATGCGCGATGGAGTCGCGCACCGCAGCGCTCAGGCTGCGCTCGTCGGTCAGGTCGATATCGACCACGTCGCGGACCGCCGTGGCGACCACCTCATCGGCCTGCGGCACGGGCCCCGCCAGCCGCGGCCGGTAAACCTCGACGACCAGGGATCGGTTCTCGATGTGGAACGAAAAGCTCCGTCCATCACCGACTTGTCCGTATCCGCTAGCGGCAATGCCCGTCGACATGTCCTCGACAGCAAACTCTTTCTGCGTCAAATGACGGTCAGCGGTGACGGCCATGAGCTGACCATACCTCGCCGATAGGGTCGAATGCAGGCGGCATGGCCCGGTGGAGGCGAAAGCGTTTCATAGAATCTGTGTTCCGCGTGCTTCTCGCCGCCAGACCACGAGGGAAATGAATTGCTGCCACTACCGTCGCGCCGGAAACGGGCAGTTCGGGGCGGTTTGACGAGTCTCGCGGTTTTGCTGCTGGCGATAGCCGGATGTTCGTCCAATTCGCTCGGTGGCGCTCCGCGCACCATCGAACCGGCACGCGCCGCCGTGTCGCCGCCCGCGTCACAGCAGCCCGCCGGCGCCGTGCGGCCGCTGCCCGGTCACGCCGCGGCGGCGGTCTTCGACGACGGCACGCATCAGCTGGTGGTCCTGACCCCGGGGGCCGACGCGGCCTCCCCCGCCAGCGTCACCGTCTTCGGTGATGCGCAGGTCACGCCCCGTGTCGTCGAGTTGCCGGGACCGGCCACCGCCTTGGCCGACGACGGCCACGGAACCGCCTACCTCGCCGCCCGCGGCGGCTACTTCACGGTCGAGCTGTCCACCGTCCGGGCGACTCAGGTGGCCGTCGCCGACGCTTCCCAGACCGATTTCACCGCGGTGGCCCAGCGCGCCGACGGCAAGCTGGTGCTGGGCAGCGCCGACGGCGCCGTCTACACCCTTGCCTCCCCGACGCCGGGCGCGGTCACCAGCGCGACCGTCGTTAACCGCAACAAGATCTTTGCGCGCGTCGATGCCCTTGCCACACAAGGCAATACGACGGTGGTGCTGGACCGCGGCCAGACGTCGGTGACGACGATGGGCGCCGACGGTCATGCCGAGCAGGCGCTGCGCGCGGGCCGGGGCGCCACCACCATGGCCGCCGATCCGGCGGGCCGGGTGCTGGTCGCCGACACCCGCGGTGGCCAGCTGCTGGTGTACGGCGTGGACCCGTTGATTCTGCGGCAGGCCTACCCGGTTGCGCAGGCGCCGTACGGCCTGGCCGGCTCCCGCGCGTTAGCCTGGGTTTCGCAGACCGTTTCCAATATCGTCATTGGTTACGATCTGTCCACCGGAATTCCCGTCGAAAAGGTGCGTTACCCGACCGTGCAGCAACCGAACTCGCTGGCCATCGACGAAGCGTCAGGCACCCTGTACGTGGTGTCGGGTTCCGGTGCGGGAGTTCAGGTCATCGAGCACGCGGCGGGTACGCGTTGACCGCGGCGCGGCGCAGCCGCCTGCCCGCGGGATGGGACACCGAGATGTCCGACGAATACGAATGGGCGCCGCTGCGTTTGCCGCCGGACGTGACCCGGGTCAGTGCGTCCACCCGATTGTCCATCGAGGCCGAATACCGCGGCTGGGAGTTGACCAGGGTGCGGCTTTACACCGACGGTAGCAGACGAGTGTTGTTGCGCCGCAAGAAGTCTCGCATCGAGGGCGCGGCTTCCGAGGGGCGACGGCCCGACCAGCCGGAACTGTGACGGCCGCCCGGTCACGCGAGGGCGGACACCGGATGTACGGCGTGGCGCGACGGCTGCTTTTCGTGATCCCGCCCGAGCGGATTCACACGCTGGTGTTCGCCTTGCTGCGTGGTGTCACCTCGGTCGGCTGGACACGGCGGTTGCTGCACCGGCTGCTGGCCCCGACGGATCCGGCACTGGCGAGCACGGTGTTCGGGGTGCGCTTCGCCGGGCCACTGGGACTGGCCGCCGGCTTCGACAAGGACGGCCTGGGGCTGCTCACGTGGGGGGCGCTCGGATTCGGGCACGCGGAGGTCGGGACGGTCACGGCCCGCCCACAGCCGGGCAACCCGGCCCCCCGGATGTTTCGGCTGCCGGCCGACCGGGCTCTGCTCAATCGGATGGGCTTCAACAACCTCGGTGCCGGCGCGCTGGCGATGCGCCTCGCGCGGCAGCGGCCCGAGGTGCCGATCGGGGTCAACATCGGCAAGACGAAGCTGACGCCGGCCGCCGCGGCCGTCGACGATTACCGGGCGAGCGCCCGGCTGGTCGGCCCCCTGGCGTCCTACCTGGTGGTCAACGTCAGCTCGCCGAACACCCCCGGGCTGCGTGATCTACAGGCCGTCGACACGCTGCGGCCCATCCTTTCGGCGGTGCTCGCCGAGACGTCCAAACCGGTGCTGGTGAAGATCGCGCCGGACCTTTCCGATGCCGACGTGGACGAAATCGCGGACCTGGCAGTGGAACTGGGCCTGGCCGGCATCGTGGCCACCAACACCACGGTGTCACGGCAGGGTCTGCGGACGCCCGGGGTCGACGAGCTGGGTCCGGGTGGCATCTCCGGGCCGCCGGTGGCACGCCGCGCGGTCGAGGTGCTGCGCCGGCTTTACGGCCGGGTCGGTGACCGCCTGGTGCTGATCAGTGTGGGGGGCATCGAGACCGCGGACGACGCCTGGGAGCGGATCACCGCGGGCGCATCGCTGCTGCAGGGTTACACCGGCTTCATCTACGGAGGAGGCTTGTGGGCCAAGCAGATTCACGATGGCATCGCGCAGCGGCTGCGCGACGGTGGCTTCGCGTCGCTCAGCGATGCCGTCGGCTCGGCGGCCCACCCGCCGGATTGAGTCGGGCCGCGCGGTCGAGCAGAAGCTCATCGGCCTAGCAATTGCATTTTCAATCGGACCCGCTTGACGCCTGGCTAGGCTGACTACCAGTTCGGCATAAGGAGCGGCTGGTGATCACGTTGGACCGCTTGGTGAACGTGCTGGGTGGTTATAGGGTCCGCTTGCGGTGGTCGTCGGTGCCCAGGTCGACCGAACTGCGCAGCGTGGTGATCCACGAAGCCGCGCCGGATCGTGTGGTGGTAGGCGATGTATTGCTGGCCATCGGCGCCGGCTCCGTTCGCGAAGCGGTGCGGTGGGCGGCTTCGGCGCGCGCCGTCGTGGTGTTGGTACGCGACGGTGAGCCGATCGCGCTCGACAGAGAGGCGTTCGACAGCGAGGCCGAGGTCGGCGCCGTCCTGGTGGTTGACGAGGCGGTCACCTGGAGCGAGGTGAGTGCGGTCGTCTACGGTCTCGTGTTGGAGGGCCGCGAGACCGAATCCGGTCGTGGCCCAACGGATTTGTTCGCGCTGGCCGATAGCCTGGCGGATGCTGTCGGCAGTTCAGTCGTCATTCACGACGCGCTGTTGCGGGTGTTGGCGTATTCGAAACAACAGCAGCATGCTGACCCGGCGCGGGTGCAGACCATCCTGGAACGACAGACGCCCGAGCAGCTGCGCGAATTGTTCGATGCGCGGGGCGTATTCGCACACCTGGGGGTCTCCGACGAACCGCTGTTCGTCCCCGAGGATCCCGAACACGGTTTGATCGGGCGTGAAGTGGTGGCGGTGCGCTCCGCGGGAGAGCTGATCGGGTCGGTATGGGTGGCGTGTTTGGCGCCTCTCGACGAAGCGGCGCGCACCGCCTTGGCCGCGGGTGCGCACACCGTAGCCCTGCATCTTCTCCGGTCCCGCGCGAGCGCGGATTTGGAACGTCAAGTCGAATCCGAACTCGTGCTTCGGCTGCTGGAGGGCACTGCTGATGCAGCCATGGTGGCGAGCAGGCTGGGTCTGCCGCACGATGGCCTGAGAGTCATTGCGCTGCAGGCGTTCATCGGCGATGAACGCGATGCCGCTTTGTTGTTGTCGTTCGAGCGTGCTACCACCGGATTCGGCTGGTCACGGCCGGGGCGCAGCGCTTTGGCGGGCAAAATCGTGTACACGCTGCTGCCCGCCGAGCAAGCGGCGACGGCGCGGCGCTGGGTAACCGGTCTGCGGGCGGCCCTGCCCGAACAGGTGACGGTGTTGGCCGGTGTAAGTGGCGCGGCTGAGGTGACAGACCTTGCCGCTGCACGCCAGGAAGCCGAGGAATGTCTTGCGCTGCATGAGATATCACCCGGGGCCGCGCCTCCGGTCTATGACGAGTCATGGGCTGACATCCTGCTGCAGCGGTTGCGCGCCGCGGCGCGCAAAGGCCGTTCCCCATCCCGTGGGCCGGTGGCCGAGCTGGGCCGTCATGACCGTGCCCACGGGACCGACTACGTCGCCACGCTGCGAGCATGGCTGGAGGCCCAGGGCGACCCGGCCGAGGCCGGAGAACGGCTCGGAGTGCACGAAAACACCGTGCGTTACCGGCTGCGCAAGATGGCCGAGATCACCACTTTGCCGTTAGACGATGCCAGAAAGCGGCTGGCGATGATGATCGAACTCGCGGCTATCGACACCGATTGACCACGCGCTGTCGGAACCCGACAAAGCGGGTCGGCGACATTGTCCGGCTGCGGCAAAGCTTGCGGCGAACATCCGCACCATCATGAAGGTTGCCCAGTCAGTGGCCAGGCTTGACTCACGATTGGTTTCCGCCCGCATTGCGCGACCTCAAGCCTGGGTCGAACCCTCCGATAGGAAATGCGATGTCCACCCCAGAGCCCGATCATCAACGGATGGCCAACCGCCGACCAGACGATGACGCCGCGATGGAAACATTCACCCTGCCTGTGCCCCGAAGGCTGTTGGCGCGACTGTTTGGTCGTAACCCGCTGATACGCAAGACAGACCGAGTGGAGGCACTGATTCTGGTACTAGCCGTTGCGGTGTCGTTGGTCGCCGTACCCATCGGTGCCGCCGTGGGCACGGTGGTCCATGATTCTCGAAGCCGTCTCTATGCCGAGCAGGTCCAAACTCGCCGCCCGGTGACCGCGACTGTCACCGGTGAGAGTCAGCGTCGCAACCTTGACAGCCCGACCGTGACGGTTCCCGCTCGATGGTTCGCCGCCGGGACCGAACGCACCGGCGACGTTACCGCGCCGCTAAAAGCCAAAATCGGGGACGAGATCGAGATCTGGGTCGACGACCGGGGCCTTCCGGTGGCAAGACCGGTAAACACCGCCCGCAACGACGCGCTGGTCTTTGCAGTAGCGACCTGGTGGGGGGTGAGCCTCTTGGCAGTCGCCCTGTTCGCCCGCGCGCGCATCACTCTTGACCGACTCCGCTACGCCCGATGGCAGCAGAGCTTCGACCGCCTGGTCGAACGACGATAAGCAGCGCGCCCCACTCTATTCCGACCCAGCCCCGCGGGGGTTGAGTTTTGGTATTTAGCAGCGCGCTCCCCTGTGGTGGGTTGGGACGCTACCAGCCACAGCGTTGTCGGGGCGTGACAATGCCGCGCACCGCGGTTGTCGTTGTCCGGCAAGCACCCTCGTACCGATGCAGGCACCATGGAATTAGAGCGCTACACGAAAAACTTTGAACCGCATCAAAATCTCGCCCACCACGGGCCTCCGAGTCGTCAGTGGCGGCTGCCCACTTCTGCCCCCCCCGACGACGCTCCCCTACAAACGAAGGGACACCGCTGAAATGACCAGCTCCGAACCCATCTGGATGACACGACAGCAATACACCCGTCTGCGGAACAGACTCAACGCGTTGCGCTCGGGGCTCATCGTTGAAACTCCCGACGACATAATGGACTTCGACGCGAATCGCGTAGCGCGACAACGACGCATCCGCGAGATTCAAAAGCTGTTGTCTAAGGCGGTCGTTGACGAGAGTCCCGCCAGTGACTCCATGGCCGAACCGGGCATGGTTCTGACCATCCGTTACGACGTCACCGGCGAGACCGAGACTTTTCTGCTCGGCAGACGCGGCAGCGAGGGCGCCAATATCAAGGTCTACTCGATGGCGTCGCCCTTGGGCCGCGCGATAGCCGGCGCGCGTCCCGGCGACCAGCGCATCTACTCAATCCCCGATGAGACGGGACGACTGGTGACGCTACTCAAGGCCGTGCCCTATGACATGTATCTGGCGGAAGGTAGCCGCGGAAAACCAACCGCATCAACGACGTTCGCATCACAAAGGGCAGCGGCCCAGACTCGCACTACGGCATAAGGAGAACGACGAATATGATTAGCACGCAACGTATCCCGCTAGGCGTCGCGATCGCATGATGCCCGGATGTGTTGAACTACGGCCGGTTACACCAATTCCTGTCATCTCGCCCATCCAGGGATGATCACATGATCTTCGAAGTGATCGACCCGGTCGCAATCATGTTTCTGTTGCTGGCAGGTTTGGGTCTAATCATGGCCGTCGCGTACGGACGCATGTAAGTCGCCGCGTTAAGCCGCCCCCACTGAGTTGTCGTTCTCGCCGTCTTCTCCCTCGCACAGCAATTCCTCTGGGTGATGGAATGTGTTGGTCCGCGGTTGCCCGCGATCGAGATGCGGCGGCGGTATCCATTCGGTGTAGCCGTTCGCCCGTTTTCGGGTGGTCCAGCCCTTCTCGA
Organism: Mycobacterium sp. 1165196.3; assembly: GCF_001673415.1. Classification (NCBI taxonomy): domain Bacteria; kingdom Bacillati; phylum Actinomycetota; class Actinomycetes; order Mycobacteriales; family Mycobacteriaceae; genus Mycobacterium; species Mycobacterium sp. 1165196.3. The sequence goes on from NZ_LZLU01000137.1 coordinate 48,259, forward strand.
GAAGCCGGTGGTGCGGTCCGCAGGCCAAGGTGAGTTGGTCGATGTCGGTGCGGTAAGTCGTGGCCCAATCTTCGACGTGGTGCACTTCGCAGTAATAACCGGGCACGTCGCAGCCGGGATGGGAACACCCACGATCCTTGGCGTACAGCACAATCCGCTGACCCGGTGATGCCAGACGCTTGGTGTGATACAGCGCCAGCGCCTTGCCCTTGTCGAAGATCGCCAGGTAATGGTGGGCGTGGCGGGCCAGGCGGATGACATCCGACATCGGCAGCAGGGTGCCGCCGCCCGTCAAGCCCGTTCCGGCGGCGGCTTCGAGTTCCCTGAGCGTGGTGGTCACGACGATGCTGGCGGGTAATCCGTTGTGCTGACCCAACTCTCCGCTGGCCAGCGCAGCTCGCAACGCCGCGTTGAGCCCGTCGTGGTTGCGTTGACCGGGGGTGCGGGTGTCATGTTGCACAGCCTCTTCCGGCGGGGCGCCGTCCACAATCGGCGTGTCGTCGTCGGGATTGCACATGCCGGGCGCGGCCAGCTTGGCCAGCACCGCCTCCCAGCTGGCTCGCGCTTCGGGCGTCAGCCATCCACTCAGGCGCGACATGCCGTCGGCTTGCTGATTGCCGAGCACCAGCCCGCGCATCCGCGCTCGATCCTCGTCGGTGTAGTTGCCGTCGGGATTGAGGCAGTCCATCAGGCGGCGGGCGAGCTTGGCGAGCTGATCGGGCCGGAATTCGCGCGCCTTGGCTGCCAGCTGCCGCTCGGCGTGCTCACGCGTTTCGATGTCGACGGACTCGGGCAGCTGGTGGAAAAGCCGACGGATCATCGCCACGTGGTCTTGCCCGATCGCCCCGTCGCGCTGGGCCGCCGCAGTGGCCGGCAACAACGGAGCCAACGGCTCACCCGTCAGCGCCCGGCGGGGGCCCAGATCGGCGGCCTCAGCGATCCGGTGGCCGGCCTCGGCGCGGGTGATGTGCAGCCGATCGGCCAACACCCAGGACAGCTTGCCGCCAAACTCCGTTGAATCCCCTTGCTCACCAAGCTGATTGATGAGCTGATGACTTGGCGTTTGAAGCTTGCGTGCTACGCGTTCGAGTGTGTCCAAGATTCCGAGGCGTTCCGGGTTGGTCAAAGCCTCGTAGGAATGCTCCTGAAAGCGAGCGGCCGCAGCGCACAATGCCTCAACGTCGTCCTGAATCTGCTCGCGGTTGGTCAAAGTCATGGGCGCGTCCCACCCAGCCGTGCGAAAGGGCTTCGCAGCTCATATATGAGGGCATCCAGCCGGCCGATGAAAAACGCGTATCTCTCCAGCGCGTCAACCAGCTCGGCAGGCGTCAGAGCCTCCCAGGAAAGCGCCTGGAAGCGCGAGACAGCCGCGCTCAGCGCGTCAACGTCAGCCTGAATCTTTTCCCATGCACTCGAACACATGTTCGAATGCTACGACAGCCCACCGACAAAACGCGCCGCCGAAACCACCGGGACGAAACTGGCGACGTGATTTGGGATGCCGGGCGGCCGGAGCGTGCCTCGCGCCGGAGCCCTACCAGCGCCGGGAACCTTCCCGCGCGGAACGCCGTTGGCCGTAAGGCCCGCCCCTACTTCTGTTCGTAGGTGGCGTGGATGACCGCTCGCGCGATGGCGTGCTGGAACAGATTGAACCCGAGGAAGGCGGGGCTGGCGTCCTCGGGCAGATCCAGCTTGTCGGTGTCCACGGCGTGCACGGCGATGTAGTACCGGTGCGGGCCATGGCCCGCCGGCGGCGCGGCCCCGATGTAGCGGCGCTGCCCGGCGTCGTTCACCAGCGTCAGCGCGTCGCCGGGCAGGTTGCTGCCGTCGCCGGCGCCCGCGGGCAGCTCGGTGACGTCGGCCGGCAGGTTGGCCACCGCCCAGTGCCAGAACCCGGAGGCCGTCGGGGCGTCGGGGTCGTAGACCGTGACAGCGAAGCTGCGGGTCTCGTCCGGGAAGCCCGACCAGCTCAGCTGGGGGCTGACGTCTTCGCCTCCCGCGCCCATGATTCCGCTGACTTGCGGCTTGGCCAGCGGTTGGCCGTCGGTGACCGACTGGGAGGTCAGCGTGAAGGTCGGCAGCTTGGGCAACGATGCGTACGGGTCGGGAGCAGTGCTCATGGCGGTCCTCTCGTGTGATCGGCTTGCGTCTGATCTAGCAGTGGGTCAGGAAGTGGGCCAGCACGTCGGTGCCGAACCGCAGCGCATCGATGGGTACCCGCTCATCCACGCCGTGGAACAATGCCGTGAAATCCAAGTCCGGCGGCAACCGCAGCGGGCTGAAGCCGAAACAACGAATACCCAAGCGCGCAAACGACTTTGCATCGGTGCCGCCGGAAAGCATATACGGCACGGTACGGGCGCCCGGGTCGAACGCCAGCACGGCGGCGTTCATGGCATCGACGAGGTCGCCGTCGAAGCTGGTCTCATAGGACGACAGATCCTGGATCCACTCGCGCGTCACGTCCGGTCCCAGCAGCTCGTCGACCTCGGCCAAGAACGCCTCCCTGCGGCCCGGCAATATCCGGCAGTCCACCACCGCCTCCGCGACGGCCGGTACGACGTTGGCCTTGTACCCCGCCTTGAGCATGGTGGGGTTCACGGTGTCGTGCAGCACGGCCTTGAGCATGCGGGCCATCGGGCCCAGCTTGTCGATCGCCCCGCGCAGGTCCCCCGATTCGGTGTCGAAGGTGAGGCCGGTCTCCTCGCTGACCGCGGCGAGGAACTGCGCGACGGCGTCGTTCAGCACGAGCGGAAACTGGTGGCGGCCCAGGCGGGCAACGGCCTCGGCGACGGCGGTGACGGCGTTCTGGTCGTGCACCATCGACCCGTGTCCGGCCGGCCCCCGGGCGGTCAGCTTCATCCAGGACAGCCCCTTTTCGGCCGTCTCGATCAGATAGAGCCGACGTTCGCCCCCGTCCTTGCGCGGCACCGTCAGCGAGAAGCCGCCCACCTCACCGATCGCCTCGGTGATGCCGGTGAAGAGCTCGGGGCGATTGTCGACCAGCCACTGCGCGCCGAAGGTCCCGCCGTGTTCTTCGTCGGCGATGAACGCGAAGACCAGGTCGCGCGGCGGCACGATGCCCGCCCGCTTCAAGTGGCGGGCCACCACGATCATCATGCCGACCATGTCCTTCATGTCGACCGCGCCGCGACCCCAGACGAAGCCGTCTTTGACCGCGCCGGAGAACGGGTGCACGCTCCATTCGGTCGGCTCGGCCGGCACCACGTCCAGATGCCCGTGAATCAGCAGGGCGCCACGCGAGGAGTCCGCTCCCGGCAGCCGGGCGAACACGTTGCCGCGGCCCGGGGCGCCGGATTCGACGTAGTGCGGCGCGTAGCCGACCTCGGCGAGCTGCTCGGCCACCCACTGCGCGCAGTCGGCCTCTCCCTTGGTCGTCTCCGGTTCGCCGGTGTTGGTGGTGTCGAACCGGATCAACTTGCTGACAACCTCGACCACGTCGTCGCTCGGGTTGGTTGGCCCCTCGGTCGCCCCGCTCTGAATGGTCACAACCACCTTTCCTACCATTGCCGAGGCCGGACGGCTCGATGCCGATCGTCGACACGTCTCGAGGAGCTGGATTGGGTTCGCGGCCCGCGATCCGATAGCCTTAGCTGCCAACCCATGCTGGTTTGGCCTTGTCCGAGTGGCGGAATGGCAGACGCGCTAGCTTGAGGTGCTAGTGCCCTACTAATGGGCGTGGGGGTTCAAGTCCCCCCTCGGACACGCGACTGAGGCGAGCGAAATGGACGCTTGCGTTCAGTTCCGAGCCGATGGAGTGTGTTGAGCCGCGCAGCGGCGCGCACACGCGACTGAGCCGAGTGAAATGGATGCTCGCATTCATTCCTGAGGCGATGGAGTGTGTTGAGCCGCGAAGCGGCGATCACGCCCGTACCTGGTCACGCCGCCTGGGTGGCGCGGTCTCATCTCGCGCATCCTCCCCATTGCGACCGCACGTAGCCTGGAAGCAGGCCCAGTAGCCGGGAGTGTGAACGCATGAACCGATCGAGTGGCTTTGTCCGGCGGACATCGCCGAAGACGTTCGTCGACCGACGCGAGGCCGGACGCGCGCTGGGACTGCAGCTGGCGGCCTATCGCGGCCGCGGTGACGTGCTGGTATTCGGTCTGGCGCGTGGCGGCGTGCCGGTGGCCTGGGAGATCGCCGCGGCCCTCGGTGCTCCGCTCGACGTCTTTCTGGTCCGCAAGCTCGGGGTGCCGCAGTGGTCGGAGCTGGCGATGGGCGCCTTGGCCAGCGGTGGCGGTGTGGTGATGAACGACGATGTGGTGGCCAGCCTGCACATCACCGACGAGCAGGTCCGCGAGGTGATCGACAGCGAGGCCGCCGAGCTGCTGCGGCGCGAACACGCCTACCGGGGCGGTCGCCCGATGGCCGACCTGCGCGACAGGATCGTCGTCCTGGTCGACGACGGAATCGCAACGGGCGCAAGCATGCTCGCCGCCGTGCGCGCCATCCGGGCCGCCGGGCCGAAATCGATCGTGATCGCCGTGCCGGTGGGTCCGGAGTCGACCTGCCGCGACCTCGCGCGGGAGGCCGATGACGTGGTGTGCCTGACGATGCCGCCCGGATTCGAAGCGGTCGGACAGGTCTACGACGACTTCCACCAGATCAGCGACGACGAGGTGCGCGAGCTGCTGGGCACGGCTACCGGCTGAGCGCCGAGCCGTCGAGGCAAAGAATTACTTGGCGGGCTCGTCGCCGTGGCCCTCGGCCGGGACCCTGGACTCCTCGGTCGGCGCGGTCTCCCCCGTCGCCGGTTCGCCCTCGCCCGGGACCTCCTCGGGGTAGTCGACGTAGCCCTCCTCGTCGACCTGCGCCTCGTCGGCGTCCTGGGCTTCGTCGCCGCCCAGGTCGCGCCGCTGGCGTTCCCGCAGCGCGTCGAGGATCAACAACACCACGCCCACCACGCTGGCGGCGATGCAGACCCAGGCCACCAGCTCGTTGCTGGTGACGACCGCGAACACCAACGCGACGAGCCCGATCAGGGCCAATACCAGCGCAATGATGAGCATCAGTCATCCTCCAAGCGACGAGCGGGACCGCGGGTTCATGACCTAGTGTGCCAACCCCGAAGCTCGGCGAGCGACCGGCACGCCCGAACGGCTAGTTGTTGCCCCGGTTGAACTGGTCGAAGCTGCCCGCGTCGGCGCTGGAGTCCACGGGTGCCGCGGATCCGCGCTGGCCGAGTTCTTCCAGTTGGGACTCCAGGTAGGTCTTGAGCCGGGTCCGGTACTCGCGTTCGAACGTGCGCAGCTGCTCGAGGCGGCCTTCCAGGACGGTGCGCTGCTGGTTGATGGTGCCCATGATCTCGGAATGCTTGCGCTCGGCGTCGGCCTGCAGGGCGTCGGCCTTCTCCTGGGCCTGCCGCAACTGGGTCTCCGAACGGGTCTGCGCGTCGGCGAGCATCGCGTCGGCGCGCTGCCGGGCCTCGGTGACGGTGGTCTCGGCGGTGCTGCGCGCCTCGCTGAGAATCTGGTCGGCATTGGCGCGGGCGTCGGCCAGCATCTTCTCAGACTCGGCCTTGGCGGTCGTGGTCAGGCGGTCGGCGGTGTCTTGCGCCAGCGTCAGCACCCGAGCGGCCTTCATGGCCTGTTCCTCGTTGTTGGCCGCGGCGGTCGGGGCTGCGGCCGGCGCCGGCTTGACCGGTTCCGGTTCGGGGACCGGCTCGCGCACAGGAATGGCCTGGGTGGGGGCGGCGGCCGCGGCCGGAGTGGCCGAGCCACCGCCGGAGGCCAGCTCGTGGTCCAGCTCCTCGATTCGTTGGCGCAGATCGCTGTTCTCTTCGATGAGCCGCGTCAGCTCGGCTTCCACCAGATCGAGGAAGGCATCCACCTCGTCTTCGTTGTAGCCCCGCTTGCCGATCGGTGGCTTACTGAACGCCACATTGTGGACGTCGGCTGGTGTAAGCGGCATTGTTTCGTCCCCTCAAGTTCCTTCTCGAACGTTCTGGAAAGTGTAGAACGCAGTGGTAGCCGTAGTGCAACTGCCGTCCATCCTGTCACACCAGGCGCGACCGTTGCTGATTAGCCCAATAAATAAGGACCAATTTCAAACATTGAGGGCAATAAAATCCGAAACCTTAGAAATTTTAAATCGGGGGAACCAAACCGACGCTAAAACGTGTCCGAACCGTCTCCGGGGCGGAATGCGTTAGCTCCGACGGTCCGCCCGGCGGGCCTCCGGGCGCCCTATGCGGCGGCGCCGAAGGCCAGTTGCATGCCGATGAACGCGACGAGCAACAGCACCATGATCGACAGGTCGAAGCGGACCGCTCCGATGGTGAGTTGCGGGATGAGCCGGCGCAGCAATTTCACCGGCGGATCGGTGATCGACAGGATGATCTCGAGCACCACGACGGTGATGCCGGTGGGATGCCAATCCCGGCTGAACGAGCGGATGAACTCGACGACGACCCGAGCGATGAGCAGCAGCCAGAAGATGAACAGCGCAAACCCGAGGATCTGAAAGAACAACACCAACTGAAGTGCCCCGACCTTACCCATGAGATGACAAGCGATGCTCAGCGATGGCCAAGCGCCGCGGACCAGCGCGGCGCCTGCCAGCCTACCGACTCCGAGTAAGAGCCCCTATCTCACGTCACCCTTGCGGTGGCTCGGGTGACCGAGCCGCCGCTGCGGATCGGGGCGGCGGATGCGCCTATTGGTAAGCGTAGAAACCGGTTTCGGCGATCCGGCGGCGCTCCTCCGGGGACACGTCGACGTCGGCGGGCGACAGCAGGAACACCTTGGTGGCGACTTTGTCGAACGAGCCGCGCAAGGCGAAGGCCAAGCCGGCCGCGAAGTCGACGAGCCGCTTGGCGTCGGCGTTGTCCATCGACACCAGGTCCATGATCACCGGGGTGCCGTCGCGGAAACGCTCGCCGATGGTGCGGGCCTCGCTGTAGTCCTTGGGCCGCAGCGTGGTGATCTTCGATAGCGGGTGGCCCTCTTCGAACATCATCGCCATCCGGCGCGGGTCCATCGCCAGCGCGCCGCGGGTGGAGTTGCGCAACCACGACCCGAAGCGCGGGCCGCCGCCGCGCTCGGCGCGGTCGAACTCGCGGGGGTGGACGGCGCCGTAGCGCGGCTCGTCCCCGTAGCCGCCGCGGTAGCCGGCGGGCGGCGGGTAGTCGGCGGGTTCGCGGCGCGGATCGTCGTAGTCGTCTTGCTCGTAGCGACCGTATCCGTCGTCAAATCGCGGGCGCGGGAAACCACGGGACGGCGCGTGGTCGTCGTAATACTCGTCCTCGTAGTCGTCCATTGGGGCCATACCGAAATAGGCCTTGACTTTGTGCAGTGTGCTCATTGCGTTGACCCTTCTAGCCCCTGGGAGTACTGGTGTTAGTGATAAAGCTGTTACTGCAGTGACTACTTACGGTGACGGTAACCGCCGCGGGCCCATTAGCGCGGTACCGACACGCACACACGTCGAACCGTGTTTGACGGCGATTTCGAAGTCGTTCGACATGCCGGCGGACAGCCCGACGGCGTTGCGGTGGGATTCGAGAACCCGTCGATGCTCGGATCGGAGCCGGTCAAAGGCCTCTTCGGGGTCCGAGTCCAGCGGCGGAATCCCCATCAGCCCCACCAGGTCCAGGTTCTTGGACTCCTCGACCTGGTCGCACACCTGATCGACGGCTCCCGGCCGGGATATGTCGACGCCACCGCGAGACTCGTCGCCGTCGAGGCTGACTTGGACATAGATCCGCATCGGGAAGGTGCGACGGCCGTCGGAAAGCGCCGCGGCCACCCCCTTGTCCAGCGCGGTCACCAGATGAGCGCTGTCGACGGAGTGAGCGGTGTGCGCCCAGCGCGCCACCGACCGTGCCTTGTTCCGCTGGATGTGACCGACCATGTGCCAGCTTGGATTTCCCACGCCCGCCCGCGCGGACGCCGCCAGCAGCCGGGTGACTTCGGCCACTTTCGCCGTCGCCTCCTGGTCCCGCGATTCGCCGACGGCGCGACAACCCAATCGGGACAAAGTCACAACGTCGGTTGCTGGAAAGTATTTGGTAATCGGCAGAACTTCGATTTCGCCGACGTTGCGGCCCGCCGCTTCCGCTGCGGCGGCCAGGCGCGAGCGCACCGACGCCAACGCGTGGGTCAATTCCGATTCGCGGTCGCTTCGACTGTTCGGGGCCGCCATCGCAATCACTCCATCCAGACCAGTGAGGCCAGCCGCCCGGTCGGCGCGTCCCGGCGGTGACTGAACAAGGCCGGGTCGTCCACCGTGCAGCGCGGATCGATGTCGATGGCCGTCACGCCTAAATTCCTTAGCTGCCAAGCGATTCCGGCACGCAGATCCAGCCCGGGCGTGCCCGCCCCGGTGGTGGTCCGGCTGCCCGGCAACGCCGCCTCGACCTCGTCGGCCATCGCCGCGGGCACTTCGTAATTGCGGCCGCTGACCGCCGGACCCAGGAGCGCCGAAATGTCTTCGGGCCGCGCGCCGAGCTCCACCATCGTCTCCAGCGTGCGGGCCACCACCCCGCGCTGTGCGCCGACCCGACCGGCGTGCACCGCCGCGGCCACACCGGCACGCGCGTCGGCCAGCAACACCGGAACGCAATCGGCGGTCACCACCGCCAGCGCGAGACGCGCGGTGCGGGTCACCAACGCGTCCGTGTCGTCGACCGCGGTGTCGCGCGCCCCGTCGACCACCTCGACCCGATCGCCGTGGACCTGGTTCATCCACACCACCCGAGCGCCGCGCAGCCCGATGGCCGCGGCCAGCCGGGCGCGGTTGTCGGCCACCGCCGCGGGGTCGTCCCCGACGTGGTCGCCGAGGTTGAAGCTGTCGAAGGGCGGCTTCGAGACACCACCGGCGCGGGTGGTGGTCACCCGTCGAATGCGAACGCTCACGTGACCAGTATCGGAGATGCCCTGTCTAACAGGCGGCCCCGACCGTCGCGGCCGGGGATCCAGGGTCACCGGCATATCTCAGCGACGCATGAAGGGCGGCACGTCGACGTCGTCGTCATCGCCGCCGATATTCAAGGTCGAGCCGTTGGTGTGAACCGGCACGCTGACCGCGTCGACCGGTTCGAACAACGTCGAGGTGAGCTTGCCCGCCTTTGCCGACTCGATCCGGTGCGCACCGCCCTTTTCCTCCTTGTCGGCGCTGCCGCCGATGACGGGTTTGCGGCCGGCGCCGGCGGCATCGAAGCCCGCGGCGATGACGGTGACGCGCACCTCGTCGCCCAGCGAGTCGTCGATCACGGTGCCGAAGATGATGTTGGCGTCCTGGTGGGCGGCGTCCTGCACCAGCGAGGCCGCCTCGTTGATCTCGAACAGGCCCAGGTCGCTGCCGCCGGCAATCGACATCAGCACGCCGTGCGCGCCCTCCATCGAGGCTTCCAGCAGCGGCGAGTTGATGGCGATCTCGGCGGCCTTGAGCGAGCGGCCCTCGCCGCGGGCGGAGCCGATACCCATCAGGGCCGTGCCCGCGCCGGACATGATGCCCTTGACGTCGGCGAAGTCCACGTTGATCAGGCCCGGGGTGGTGATCAGGTCGGTGATGCCCTGCACACCGTTGAGCAGCACCTCGTCGGCGCTGCGGAAGGCGTCCATCAGCGAGACCGCGGCGTCGCCCATCTGCAGCAGCCGGTCGTTGGGGATCACGATCAGCGTGTCGCAGCTCTCGCGCAGCGCCGAGATGCCGCTCTCGGCCTGGTTGCCGCGCCGCTTGCCCTCGAACGAGAACGGGCGGGTGACCACGCCGACGGTCAGCGCGCCCAGCTTGCGCGCGATGCTGGCGACGACGGGCGCGCCGCCGGTGCCGGTTCCGCCGCCCTCGCCGGCGGTGACGAACACCATGTCCGCGCCGCGCAGCAGCTCCTCGATCTCGTCCTTGGCGTCCTCGGCGGCCTTGCGGCCGACCTCCGGGTCCGCCCCGGCGCCCAGGCCACGCGTGGATTCGCGCCCGACGTCGAGTTTGACGTCGGCATCACTCATCAACAGCGCCTGCGCGTCGGTGTTGATGGCGATGAACTCCACGCCTTTGAGGCCTTGTTCGATCATCCGGTTGACGGCGTTGACGCCGCCGCCACCGATACCCACGACCTTGATCACGGCCAGGTAGTTGTGCGGGGGGGTCATCATTCGTCTTCCTCCCTGATGGGCTTGGCTCAGCTCTCCCGGCGGTGGGCTCCTCCGGACGTCGCGGCCCCTCCCTGGCAAACCCTCAACCTCAACCATAGAGTTAGAGTTATGTCAAGTAGTGGCGCGCAACCAGAACGGTATGGGTAGGGCGCGCCCTAACCCCGCAGGCGCGCCGACACGCGCCCCGCAAATTTTGGGCAATTTTGGTGCGTCGCGGCGGCGTGAGCGCTGCTCGACGGCGGATCGGGGCGGACGACGTGACGAAGATCGCTACTTGACCGTCGGCAGATCCGGGCTGGACACGTCGTAGGTCTTGCCGGGCTGCGTCAACAGCGCGGCCAGCTTCTCGGCCTTCTCGTCGGTGCGGTCGGTAGTGCCCCAGATCACCACCCGGCCGTCGCCGAGGGTCAGGGTGATCGAGGCGACCGAGGGCGCCGCGATCCGGCCGACCTGGCCTCCGACCTCGGGCCGCAGCGCGGTCAGCACCTGCAGGGCGGCCTTGGTGGCCGGGTCGTTCGGACCCGGGTCGGCGACGTCGAGGTACGGCAGGGCCGGGGGCGGCGGGCCGGTCGCGAAGTCCACGCCGTCGCGGTCGAACAGATGCGGGCCGTCGGGAAAGTCCTTGACCGCCACCGGAACTCGCTCCACGATGGTGATCCGCAGCGCCGACGGGTACTGGCGCTGCACCCGCGCGCTGGCCACCCGCCGGATCGCCGCCACCCGGTCGGCCACCTGGCTGGTGTTGATCTGCAGCAGCGGCGTTCCGGGCCGCACGTGCGCCGCCTCCAGGACCTCTTCCCGGGTGACCACCCCGGTGCCGACGACCACGATGTTGCGGGCCGACATCGCCGGCGTGAAGTAGAGGATCAAGGCCAGCCCGATGCCGACGACCACCAGCAGGATGGTCGCCAGCAGCATCTTCAGGCCCCGAACGACCCCGCGCGCAACGGGTTTGGGCTCGGTGACCAGCCGCCCGCTGGCCCGGCGCTTGGCCTCGCGGCGCGCCTCTTCGATGGCGGTGGCGCGGGCCTGCGCGGCGCGGCGTTCGGCGCGTTCCCGGCGGGCACGCCGGCGTGGCCCCTCGACATCGGCCTGATCGGGCTGGGGGCCGGCGTCACCCCGCTCCGCGCCTGTACCGGTGACGAGCGGTTCGGTGACCGCGATGTCGTCGGCGCCGGACGGCTGACCGGCGGCCCGTGCCCCGGCCACGTCGGTCGGGACCGGGTCGTCCGGCTCCGTCATCGCAACGCCCCGGGGGCGCCGCGGTTGGCCCGCACCCGCAACGCCGTCACGATCTCGGGCCCGAGCAGGGTCACGTCGCCGGCTCCCATGGTCACGATGACGTCGCCGGGCGCGGCGACCGCGGCCACCTGCTCGGCGGCCGCGGAGAAGTGCGGCAGGTAGCGCACCGGCACGCTGACATGCTCGGCGACACTGGCGCCGCTGACACCGGCCAGCGGCTGTTCGCGCGCGCCGTAGACGTCGAGAACGAACACCTGGTCCGCCGCGTCCAGCGCCCGCCCGAACTCTTCGGCGAAAGCCTTTGTCCGCGAATACAAATGGGGTTGGAACACCGCGATACTGCGGCCGTCACCGCTTTGCTCGAGCAGGGTGCGGACCGCCGCCAGCGTGGCGACGATCTCGGTGGGGTGGTGGGCGTAGTCGTCGAACACCCGCACCGAGGCCGCGCTGCCCACCAGTTCGAACCGGCGGCGCACGCCCTCGAAGCCGGCTAGGCCGTCCAGCACGGCGTCGGCCGGGGCGCCGATCTCGAGCGCCGCCAGCAGCGCACCCATCGCGTTGAGCGCCATGTGGCGGCCGGGCACCGACAACCGCATCACCCGCGGGTGCTGCTCCGGGTCGAGTTCGGGGGCCAGCCGGATCTGCGCGACGGCCTCGGTGCCCTGCTGCTGCCACGAGAGCAACGTCGCGGCCAGCTCCTCGCCCGGGCGCGATGACCCGTCCTGCGACACCGATCCGTACCGCAGCACCCGGATGCCCAGCTCGGCCGTGCGTCTGGCCAGCGCCTGTGCCCCCGGATCGTCGACGCACACCACCAGCGCGCCGCCGGGGGCCAGTCGCTCCACGAAGGCGTCGAACACGGCGACATAGGCGTCGGCGCTGCCGTAGAAGTCCAGGTGGTCGGTCTCGATGTTGGTGACGACGGCGACGTTGGGCGTGTACTCGAGCAGCGAGCCATCGCTTTCGTCGGCCTCGGCGACGAAGCAGTCGCCGCTGCCGTGGTGGGCGTTGGTGCCGGCCTCCCCCATCTCGCCGCCGACCGCGAAGGACGGATCGCGTCCGCAGTGCTGCAGCGCCACGATGAGCATCGACGTCGTCGTCGTCTTGCCGTGCGTGCCGGTGACCATCAGCGTGGTGCGCCCGTCCATCAGCTTGGCCAGCACGGCCGGCCGCAGGATCACCGGGATGCCGCGCCGGCGGGCCTCGACCAGCTCCGGGTTGGTCTTCGGGATGGCGGCGTGGGTGGTGATGACGGCGGTGACGCCGCCGGGCAACAGGTCCAGTGCGGCGGCGTCATGCCCGATGTTGATCTGCGCGCCGCGGGCGCGCAGCGCGTGGATGCCGCGTGACTCCTTGGCGTCCGAACCGGATACCAGCCCGCCGCGGTCGAGCAGGATGCGCGCGATGCCCGACATGCCGGCTCCCCCGATGCCGACCATGTGCACGCGCTGCAGCTCGGGCGGCAGCTGCGGGGTGTTCACCGGGTTCTCCCGGCCCACCGGCCACTCGGGCGGCCGAGCTGCGCCTTCCTGGCGATGTCCAGCGCCGCCTGGGCCACCCGCCGGGCCGCGTCGGGGTGTCCGACCAGCGCGGCGGCGGTGGTCATGGCCGCCAGCCGTGGCGGGTCGCCTAGGAGCCCCGCCACCTCGCGGGCCACCAGCTCGGGCGTCAGGTCGGCGTCCGCGACGATCATGCCGCCACCGGCGTTGACCACCGGCAGCGCGTTGAGCCGCTGCTCGCCGTTGCCGATCGGCAGGGGCACGTAGATGGCCGGCAGGCCGACCGCCGACACCTCGGCGACCGTCATCGCACCGGATCGGCAGATCACCAGGTCGGCGGCCGAATAGGCCAGGTCCATCCGGTCCAGGTAGGGCACCGCCACGTAGGGCGGGTCACCGGGGTCGGGTTCGCGCAACTCCAGCGTGTTCTTGGGGCCGTGCGCATGGAGGACCGCCACGCCGGCGGCGGCGAGCTCGGCGGCCGCGCCCGAAACGGCCCGGTTCAGCGAGGCCGCGCCCTGCGAGCCGCCGAACACCAGCAGCACCCGGGCGTCGTCGGCGAAGCCGAAGTGTCTGCGCGCCTGCGCACGCAGCGCCGCGCGGTCCAGCGAGGTGATGGCCTCGCGCACCGGCACCCCGACCACCTCGGCGCGCGGCAGGCCGCAATCGGCCACCGCGGACAGCACCCGCTCGGCGCTGCGGGCGCCGACCCGGTTGGCCAGCCCGGCGCTGGCATTGGCCTCGTGGATCACCACCGGGATCCGCGGCTTGCGCGGCGAGACACCGCGGGCGGCGAGATAGGCCGGCAGGGCCACGTATCCCCCGAAGCCGATGATCACGTCGGCGTCGACCGCCCTCAGCACGGCGCGGGTCTCGCGAACGGCCCGCCACACCCGCGAGGGCAGCCGCGCCAGGTCGCCGCTGGGCTTGCGCGGCAGCGGCACCGGCGTGATCAGCTCGAGGTCATAGCCGCGCTCGGGCACCAGCCTGGTTTCCAGCCCGCGCGCGGTGCCCAGCGCGGTGATGCGGACCTGCGGATCGAGCGCGCTCAGCGCGTCCGCGACGGCCATCGCCGGCTCGACGTGACCGGCGGTTCCCCCACCGGCCAGCACGACCGACAGGGGCTTTTCGGGCGTAAAAGAGGGCAACGCGGCACCGGCGGGCAAGGGGTTTGCCCCCCGCCCGCCGGTCGGCTTGTTGACCGTGTCGTTCACCCGTAACGCTGACCTTCCAGTGCGCGTGCGCGTCGTGGCTGACGCTGGCCTGCCGCCTGGCTGACGCGGCGCTGGCCAGATCCATGATGCCTGGCCCGCGATCGGGCGGTACCTCCAGTCTGGCGAGCCGGCCGGCCGGCCGTTCGCGGCAGCGCCGGCCGCTGCGGACCCTCTACCTTCGGGGAGGCCTTGCGGGCGGGCTTGCGGCCGGGCGCCCCGGCGCCCTTGCGTGGGGCTTCGCCCGATTGCGAGGCGGCCTTCGGGCGGGCCCGCTTGCGGTCGCGGAACGCCTCCAGGCGCGTCGGCGAGTAGGGCTCGGGCAGCGGCAGCCGCAGGATCCGGTTCACCTTGTCGTCGCGGCCGGCCCGCAGGGCGGCCACCGCCTCCGGCTCGTGACGGGCCGCATTGGCCATGATGCCGATCATGAAAAGTGTTGCCGCGGTGGACGTTCCACCAGCGGAAATGAGTGGCAGCTGAATGCCGGTCACCGGCAGGATGCCGATGACGTAGCCGATGTTGATGAACGCCTGCCCCAGCACCCACATCGTCGTGGTGGCCGTCAGCAGCCGCAGGAACGGATCGGCCGAGCGGCGCGCGATCCGCATCCCGGTGTAGGCGAACAGCCCGAACAGCACCAGCAGCGCGAAGGCGCCGATGAAGCCGAGCTCCTCGCCAATGATCGCGAAGATGAAGTCGTTGTGCGCGTTGGGCAGGTAGTTCCACTTGGCCACGCCCTGGCCCAGGCCGTCACCGAAGATGCCGCCGTGCGCGAGCGCGAACTTCGCCTGCCGGGCCTGGTAGCCGGTGTCCTGCGGGTCGTTCTCCGGGTTGATCCAGGACCGCACCCGGTCCGACCGGTAGCCGGCCGACATGGCCAGGATCGCGCCGGCCACGAACACGGCCAGCAACGAGGTGACGAACACGCGCAGCGGCAGGCCGGCGTACCACAACAGGGCCAGCAGGATGATGCCCAGCGACACCGTCTGCCCGAGGTCGGGCTGCGCCACGATCAGCGCGAGCGCGATCACCGCCGCCGGCACCAGGGGGATCAGCAATTCCCGCAGGGTCGCCCGCTCCAGGCGGCGGGCGGCCAGCATGTGGGCGCCCCAAATGGCGAAGGCGATCTTGGCCAGCTCGGAGGGCTGCATCGAGAAACCCGCGACCACGAACCATTTACGAGATCCGTTGGCCAGGTTGCCGATACCGGGAACGAGCACCAGCACCAGCAGGATGACGGTGACGACGTAACCGGTGAATGCGACCCGCCGGATGAACCGCACCGACATCCGCAGGGAGGCGTAGCAGGCGATGAGCCCGACCACGGTCCACAACACCTGCTTGCCGAAGATCACCCAGGCCGACCCGTCGGCGTCGTAGGACCGCACGCCCGACGCCGAGAGCACCATGATCAGCCCGAGCGTCGTCAGTAGCCCCGCCACGGCGATGATCAGGTGAAACGACGTCATGGGCCGGCCCAGCCAGGCGCCGAACCTGCCGTGCGCACCGCCGTCTTTGGCGGGCTTGTCCTTCGTCTGCGGCGCGTCGGCCTTCTTGTCGGCCTTCTTGTCGGCCTTCCTGTCGGCCTTCTTGTCGGTCTCGGCTGCCGGGGCGTCGGCGGCATCAGCGTCGGCATTGTCGGCCGCACCGGCCTCGGCCGCGGCCGTCTCGGTGGTGTCTTTACCCCGGCGCAGCCGCCGGGTCAGTGCGTTATCCACGCCCGCCCTACCGGAGCGCCGCACGCACGGCGGCGGCGAAGGCGTCGCCACGGTCGGCGTAACCCGCGAATTGGTCGAACGATGCGCCCGCCGGAGCCAGCAGGACGGTGTCACCGGGCTTCGCTACGGTACGAGCCGCGGCGACCGCCGCGGTCATGACCGCCGTGCCCACGTTGTCCCCGGAATGTTGCTTGTCGCCCAATTGTTTCGCTTCTGTCACATCTGCCCCAAGAACCACAGCAGTCGCATCCATATCAGCATCCTCGCCTGTCACAACGTGCAGGACGGGGACATCCGGCGCGTGTCGCGATAACGCCTCTGCAACCAATTGCCGATCTCGGCCGATGAGCACCGCCGCGACCAGCCGCGACGCCATCCTGGAGACCTCGGCGTCGACCGACGCGCCCTTGAGCAGGCCGCCGGCGATCCACACGACCCGGGGGTAGGCGAGCACGGACGCCTCGGCGGCGTGCGGGTTGGTGGCCTTGGAGTCGTCGACGTAGGTGATTCCGTCGGCGACGGCCACGACCTCGGCCCGGTGCCGGGGCCGGTCGGGGTGCTCGACGCGCTGGCCGCCGCGGCGCTGGCGCGCAGCGTCGACGTGCCGGCCGAGGCGATCGCGGCCGCGGGCGCCTCGTTCCGGGTGGGCCGGCACCGGGCCGAGGTCGTGGCCGTCGCCGACGGAATCACCTACGTCGACGACTCCAAGGCCACCAACCCGCACA